>JAPKZO010000024.1:714-116303 GCA_026393755.1 Acidobacteriota bacterium | reverse complement strand
TATTGGATTTCTTTCATTCAATTTCCTCAATAACAAAGCGTAATTTTCAGGAAGACTATGTCGTGGGTCATCTTCTTTTTGAAAAACATTAGAAACGCTAAAACTTTGACAAGGAGGTCCCCCAATAACTCCAAATGGTTTGATCTCATGAACAATCATGTTGTCAAGATCAATGATTTTTAATATTGAAATATCTGCTTTTCGTGCAACACTTTTACGAAAATTAGCCTTAAATGTTTTAACACATTCCTCATCAATATCGATAGCAAGCTCTGTATTGAACCAAGCCTGGTCAAACCCTTTATCTAAGCAGCCTGGCCCACAAAACAGACTAAGCAAGGGGAATCTATTTTCACAACCAGATTTGCGTGTTCTATCCATAGGTTAAACTCACAGGTTGGGTGGCCAATGGTTCCTTCTTCCGAAATATTTTAATTTTATCATAATTATTCCTCTCTCCCTACAGGTCCAAGAGGAAAATTTCCAATCTCTGACTGAATCTGGTATGTTGGTCAAAGGTTTAGGAATCCTATAGGGTATTTAGGGGGCCATATGAGCGAACAAAAAAAACCTGGAAAGATTGCATTAGCAATTCTTAGAATGCTAAAAGAGCATCCCAATGGTCTCAATAGTTACGAAATCAGAGAGCGACTGCCAAAAGAAGAACAGGTAAAACAAGAACAGTTAGGCAGGTGGGCATCAACATCGTGAAGCGGGCGATCGAAGAGCCGCTGCGGTGGATCGCCCAGAACGCCGGACAGGAAGGCTCGATCGTCGTGCAGAAGGTCAGAGAAGGCCAGGACGACTTCGGCTTCAACGCGCTGACCGACAAGTACGAGCATTTGGTGGCGGCCGGCGTCATCGACCCGACCAAGGTCGTGCGCTCGGCACTCCAGAACGCCTCGTCGATCGCGTCGTTGCTGTTGACGACCGAGGCAATCGTGGCGGACATTCCGGAAGAGAAGAAGGACAATCCGATGCCCCCGGGTGGCGGCGGCATGGGCGGGATGTACTAAGAGCGGGATTCCCGCCTCCGCCCAGAGCCTCTCGCAGGGCTTCGGCGGACAAGCGGGGTTCGGGAGTCGGGAGTCGGCCTGAACCACTTCCGAGACCGATCGCGACAGATAGTGAAGCGGCCCGGTGGGCTAAACGCCCGCCGGGCCGCTTGTGTTCATGCACAGCCGTTCGAGAGCAGTCGCCCCAGGACCGGGCAGGCGTTCGGCGATGCGGTGTGTCAGTAGAGATTGAACCTGAGCTCGATGGTGACCAGCACGGCCACCGGCTGCCCCAACCGCTTGCCCGGCGTAAATCGCCACTGGCGCGCCGCCTTGACCGCCTCTTGATCGAGACCGAAGGTCGAGTCGAGCGAACGGACGACGCCGCACTCCCCCACCGTCCCGTCCGCTTTGACCACGCAGTCCAGGTAGACCACGCCCTGGATCTTGGCGCGCATCGCCTCGGCTGTGTACCGCGGCTTGACTTCCGTCTTCAGAACCGGATTCTCGATGCCGCTGCCGGGCCGGTACGCGCCGCCACCGGTGCCGCCGCCCCATCCGTCTCCGATTCCCGATCCGGAACCGCCGCCGATTCCCGTCCCAGTTCCAGTCCCCGAGCCTCCGCCGGTTCCGCTGCCTCCCACGTTGACAGGAGCCGACTCGTCAAGGGACTTGGCCGGCACGAGGAAGTCCGGCATCGGAACGACATTCTCCGGCATCAAGGTGGGCTGAATCTCGGGCTTCTTCTGCTTCGGCACCACCACCTTCTTGAGAGGCGGCTGGATCGTTCGGTTTCCGCCACCTCCGCCACCCCCGCCAGGCCCCGGCTGCTGGAGATAGACCACATCGATCACAGACGCAGGGTTCCGGAGGTCTACGGGAGGCCCCGGCGCGAGAGCGACGTACAGAAGCGCAGCGACGATGATGGTGTGGAAAGCGAACGAAAACCCCAGAGATCCGCTCATGCGGGGAGCCTGGGTCTCGAACGAAAACTGAACCGGTCGGGGGTGCAGATGGTCCAGTTGCACGGACACATGGCCGACCGACTTCGTCGGTGCCGGAGTGTTGGCCGTCAGCTTGGACATGGACTGCACACCCGCTTCATTGATTGAACCGCAGCGGCGGTCACTGCCTCCGATGCAAGACCGCTACCAAACGTCCCTCCAGTAACTACGCCCGCCTTCGCTGATCTGTTTCGTTCGATGACAGCACGTCCGTACGGTTAGACGCGGCCAGCCCACGCGCCGATCGCGGCGTTTCCACCTCCGAACGACAGCATCACCGCCAGAGCGTCCGACGCCCTGGCCGGATCTTCGACGGCCACCAACACCCCGCCCCGCTCGGTCAGGGTCTCGTAGATGAGTCCGTCGTGCGGCTGGAACCCCGCTCTGCGCATCGCTGCGGCCATTCCGATCCGTCCCAGATCGCGAGCCCCCCCCTGAAGGGCGCCCATCAGACTCCCGACTCCGTGCACCGCTCCGACTTTCGGCAGTTCCAGGCGCTCGGGGCTGACTCCGGTCATCTTTTGGACGAACGACTCCGCTTCAGGGCCGTCCTTGATCAGGACGGTCATCACCGACGACTGAAAGCCCTGCTTGCGCAGCGCCTCGATGCCCCGTTCTGCCCATGCGGCATCCTTGAATACGCCCACCGTAAACAATGTCTGTTCGACCTTCGTCATTCGCGACTCCACATATCCCGTATCAGTAACGCCAGAGGATCTCATCTAACTGTACGCCTGATGCCGCATGGCTTCAAGGTTCAATACGGTGCTACAATTCGCTCATGAGACTTGGTGTTCCAGAACTCCTGATCATTCTGGCGATTGCCATCCTGATCTTCGGAGGCAGCCGGCTGCCCGAACTCGGCCGCGGCATCGGCAAGGCCATCCGTAATTTCAAGGATGCCACCAACGACGGCAGCGGCGACAAACGCGAGTAGCCGTTCGTCGCGCGTTCCCGCGATTGGCTAGAGGAAGACGCGGCTGTCCCCGACGCGCCGCGTGACGCGTTCCCGATCGAGATACTCCAGCAGCGGAATCGCGTACTTCCTCGAGATTCCGTAACGATCCTTGAACACGGCCACGTCCAGCCTTGCGGCCGGGTGGTTTCCCGTCTGCTTGAGCGCTGTCATGTCCTGCTTGAGCTGCGCCAGTGCCTCCTGGTGGAACAGGAACGTCTCAACCCGAATGAGCACGCGCTGCCGCACCAGCAGCGCCGTTATTGAATCCGCCACATCAGCACCGAGCGCCAGCGCAGCCGCCGCGTCCTTGAGGTCGGGCGGCCTCAGGCCCGCCTCGCGATAGATCCGCTCGAGCCCGTCGCGCGCCGCCTTTTCCTCTCCGATCACTTCCACCCGATGCGACGCGAGGGCCAGCCGGTCGGTCGCCACGATTCGCCCGGAAACCACCAGATCGGCAACCACGCGGTCGAACACCCCAGCGGCGGCGTGCGCGCACAGCCGCTCCCGCACGTGTTCACGCGGGAGACCGTCGGTGAGCGGCTGAGCACGATGGTACTCGGCGAGATTCGCTACGATCGTGTCCGACAATCTGGCGAGCGCGGCGGTGGCCACCAGACTCCGCTCCACCCGGACGACGCGACCCTGGTCCTCGAAGTGCGAGGCGATAGAACGAGCGACGTCGGGCGATAGACCCAGGCGGGAGACCAGCGAGGTGAGCGGCACACCGGTGATGTCCGCCTCGTCGAGCAACAGCTCGAGCCCGCCTGTTTCCGGTATCCCCGCACCAGCGGCTGCCGCCAGCCGGTCCAGTCGTCTGAATCGGTCGCGGCCGGCCGGCGTCCGGATTCCGATTCTCGGGGCGATCGGATCGAGGACACTGCCGCCCGCAATCGTGACCGAGGGCGAGTAGGCGCGAAGGATGAAGCGGTCGCCGCCGACCAGCACCAGCGGCGATTCGAGGCGGAGGCGCACGTAAGCGGCGCGACCGGGGGGCACCTCGGCGACAGATAACTGGTCGCCGCTGGTCCGCTCGGCCACGAGTGACGAAATCGCCACGCGCCCCAGCGCCTCGCTGGTTCCCTGATGCACACGGACGCGAGCCCCGTGCCGGATCGGCCGTCCCGACGCCAGCACCTCGATGCGTGCATCACAGACCCGGGTCGCGACAAAATCGCCGGGCGACACCAGCGTGTCACCGCGCGTGATGTCGGCGACCTCGACGCCGCCCAGATTGACGGCAACGCGTTGCCCGGCCTCACCGGTGGCCTGTTTGGTCCCATGCACCTGGATGCCGCGCACCTTCACGCCGAGCCCCGCCGGCAGCGCAACCAGATCACGATCGGCGGCAAGCGTGCCAGACACGAGCGTTCCGGTCACGACGGTGCCGAAGCCTTTGACGGAGAACACCCGGTCCACTGGAAGCCGGACCGGACCATCGGCGGGACGCCGCCGGCTCGTGCGGCCAAGCTCGGCCAGCGCGCCCCGCAGCGCATCCAATCCGGCGCCCGTCCGTGCCGACACGGGAATGACGGGTGCCTGCTCGAGAAACGACCCCTGCACGAGTTCGCGGACTTCGAGGCGCACGAGGTCAATGACATCGTCATCCACCAAGTCGGTTTTGGTCAGCGCGATGATGCCGGCCGGCACATGAAGCAGGCGACAGATCTCGAAGTGTTCCCGCGTCTGAGGCATCACCGATTCGTCGGCCGCCACGACAAACAGCACCGCGTCGATGCCCCCGACACCGGCGAGCATATTCTTGACGAACCGCTCGTGCCCCGGCACGTCGACAAACGCCACGCTCAAGTCGGGCGTCTGCCAGTGCGCGAACCCCAGATCGATCGTGATCCCCCGCGTCTGTTCTTCCTTCAGCCGGTCCGGATCGGTGCCGGTCAGCGCCAGCACGAGCGCGCTCTTGCCGTGATCGATGTGGCCGGCGGTTCCAACGACGATGTGCTTCATGGTTCGACTCGGCTGTCAGAAACCGGGGCGGTCAGGTGCCCTCGCTCACCATTTCGCCCGAAAGCATCTTCTGGCATCCTGCGGCCCGGCTCAATGGCGGCGACTCTGCCTGGCGCGCTTCGGCTGGCGCGGGGTATGGCGGCGGCGCTCGCTCTTCGGCCGTGCCTGGCTGAGGCGTGCGGTGGGCCGGACACGGCCGGTTCGCATGTGCTCGAGCACTTCGACCAGGCCCAGATCCACCTGCCGACGTTCGCTGTCGACGCGCACCACCTGCACGCGGATGCGATCTCCGAGGCGAAACACCCTGCCGGATCGTTCGCCTTTCAGCACGTGCGCGGTGTCCATGAACCGGTAGTGATCGTCGGTCATCGTCGACACGTGGACGAGTCCCTCGACGAAGTGTTCGATCAGCTCGACAAACAGCCCGAAGGCGCTGACGCCAGTCACATAGCCGTCGTACTCGTCACCGACCCTGTCCGCCATGAAGCGGACCTTCTTCCATTGCACCAATTCGCGCTCCGCGTCCATCGCGCGCCGTTCGCGCTCGGAGGTATGACGCGCGATCTCGGGCATCTGCTCGTCAAGGGCGTCGCGGCGTTCCGCGCCCGGCGTCCCGGTCCTCACCTCCCTGAGCAGTCTGTGGACGACCAGATCCGGGTACCGGCGTATCGGCGACGTGAAATGCGTGTACGCAGGTGCCGCCAGACCGAAGTGGCCCACGTTGCCCGGGCTGTAGCGAGCCTGGGACATCGTTCGGAGCATGAGCAGCGCAATCGGCCGCTCGACCGGCAGTCCTGCAATGCGCTCGATCAGGCGCTGGAAATCACCAGGACGCACGGCCTCTGGCTCCACCCCGAGGCTGTATCCGAGGCTCGACACGAACGTCTCGAACTCGGCCACCTTCATCGGATCGGGCCGTTCGTGGATCCGGTAGAGGGCCGGCGCGCCGCTCTGTTCGAGGTGGCGGGCCACCGTCTCGTTGGCCAGCAGCATGAACTCTTCGATGATTCGATGCGCCACGTTCCGCTGGGCCTGCGTGATGTCCGACACGAGACCTTCCTCGTCGAGCACCAGCTTGGCTTCCGGCAGGTCGAAGTCGATCGAGCCACGACGGTGCCGCCGGGCGTTCAGGATGACGAACAGTTCGCGCATGCGGACACACATCGGCACCAGCGGTTCGTAGCGCGCCATTTCGGCGGGATCGTGATCGGTGATGACCGCGTTGACGGCCGTGTACGTCATCCGGGCATCGCTGTGGATGACGCCGTCGTGCAATTCGTACCGCACGACGTCGCCGTGCGCATCCACTTCCATCAGGCACGATTGCACGAGGCGGTCGACATCCGGTTTCAGGCTGCAGAGCCCGGTGGCGAGTTCGGCCGGAAACATGTGGAGGGCACGTTCCGGGAAGTAGATCGAGGTCGCCCGATCGTACGCCTCCCCGTCGAGGACCGTCCCTTCGCTGACGTAATGCGCCACGTCCGCGATGTGCACACCAAGCCAGTAGTGCCCGTTGGGCAACTGGTCCAGCGTGATCGCGTCGTCGAAGTCGCGCGCATCCTCGCCGTCGATCGTGACGGTTTGCCAGGACCGGAAGTCGGTGCGTCCGTCGAGATCGCGCGGGTGCACGTGCTCTCCCAGCCGCGCCGCCTCGCGGATGGCTTGTTCGCTGTGGGCATCGGGAAGTCCGTGTTTGTAGATGATGACGCGCGTGTCGACGCCAGGCTCGTCCAGGGATCCAAATACCTCAATCACCCGTCCCAGCGGGGGGCGCGTTGCGGTCGGCCATCGGGTGATCTCCACCGCCACCATGTCACCCGCGCTGGCCCCTCGCACATCGGCAGGCAGCACCTGGATGTCCTGGACAACCCGTTTCTCGTGGGGGACCACTCGGGCGCGACCCGCGCGATCGACCTCGAGCCGGCCGACCAGGCTGGCCTGCCCCCGCTCGATCACGCGGACGATCTTGCCTTCCCTCCTCCGCTCGTCGCGGCGGCGCTCGATCTGCACGGCGACGCGATCGCCGTGCATGGCGTCGCTCACATGTGGCGCGGCAACGTACACATCCCCCTCGCCCTCACGGGCATTCTCGGGGACGACGAAACCGTAGCCGCCGGGATTCATCGTCAGGGCGCCGACGACGAGAGCCGTCTGACTGGGCAGCCCGTATTGGTGGCCGCGAATCTGCAGGAGCGCGCCCTCCGCAACAAGCTGGCGCAGCAGGCGGCGGAATGTTACCCGCGCCTCGCGGGGGATCTTGAGCAGTTGGATCAGCTCTCTCCCGGAGGCGGGATGCGCGACGTGCGACTCGATGGCACGAAGAACGTCTTCTTTGGTCACAGGTGTACCGGTCCTGTTCCGGGATCGATCAATGCGATTTGAATATCTCCTACGTTAGTGCGGGTTGGCCCCGTTTTGATCAGGTCAGCCAACGCCTCAAAGAAATGATAGGCGTCGTTCTCGTCGAGAAACGCCTGTGGTGTGAGATGGTGCCGCTCGGCTCGCGCCGATGTGTCGGAGGTGACCACTGCCCCGGCGGCGTCGGTGGGCCCGTCAATCCCGTCCGTTCCGGCGCTGGCGACGGCGACCGCGCCTCTCACCGCCGGAAGCGCCTGGACCAAGGCGAGCGCGAATTCCTGGTTGCGGCCGCCGGTTCCGCTGCCGGTGACGCGAACGGTGGTCTCGCCCGACGACACGACGCAGAGTGGATGTCTGGCGTCAGATGCGATATCACACAGGGTCGCCCCGTACGCCGCGGCGGCGACCCGCGCCTCACCCACCAGGGGTTCGGCCATGATCTGCGTGCGGTAGCCAAGGCGCTCGGCTTCCCTCACGGCGCCCGCCATCGCGTCTTTCCGACCGCCGATGATCCGCGTCTCGGTTCGGCAGAGAGCCGGCGCGCCGGGCACGGGGGACTCGGCCAGTCGACCGGCCGCCCCATCGCGCAGCGCGCCGACGACGCTCGGCGGAAATGCGTCCGTGCCGCCATACCGATCGAGCAGGTCGAGCGCGTCCGCGAACGACGTCGGATCCCCTGCAGTCAGTCCCGATCCGATGACCGACACGTCATCGTCTACCACGTCCGACACAAGGAGGCCGATGACCCGTGCCTGTGTCGCCGCTGCGAGCCGCCCTCCCTTCACCGCCGAGAGGTGTTTGCGCACCGCGTTGAGGGCGTTGATATCGGCGCCCGCTCGCAGCAGCCGCGATGTGGTGACCTGCTTGTCGTTGAGCGAGACCCCCGGGACGGGACGCACCAGCAGCGCCGAGGCTCCTCCCGACACCAGGACCAACATGACGTCTTCGGCGCCCGCGGCCGCGGCCGTCTCGAAGGCGCGATCGCCCGCGTCGAGGCTGGCCTGGTTGGGAATCGGGTGCCCGCCCGCGAACAAGCGCACCAGCGCGGGCAAGCCATCAAGACCGCTCGGCGCCACCGCCATCGCGGTCGCGGGCGGCCGCCCGACCGCGGCCAGACACGCGCGCAGCATGGGACCGGCCGCCTTCCCTGCCGCGATGACGTGCCATCGGGTCGCGGCCGCGATCGTCTCGACCACCGACGGCATTGCCCGCTCAACGCGCAGCCCCGCGTCGGCCGACACGATCGCGGCCGCCGCGATCGCGAGCGCGTGTTCCCGGAGATTGGCAACGGTCAGATTCAGTGTAGTTTCTGACGGCAACAACAGGCCGAGACGCCAGTCACGGCGTCAAAAGATCGAAGAAGGCGGCTGACGACCTCGACGCCGCCATGACAGGTGCATAGACGGTCCAGTTGTCCGAGCACCAGGCAGATGGCGGCCTCGGCGCTGGCAACGGCCCGCTCGGAGTACGCCTCGCGCTGGAGTTGCATGAATTCGCGGTGCTTCAGAAATTCTTCTCGATAGAAATTGGAGATCAGAGTCGGCGGAGAGAACGAACTTGCAGTTGGCTGTCCAGGAAGAGCGCTGTGCATCCGGATCCTCAGACAATGCGAGTGCAGGACGACTCAAGTGTATTTCGACGTCTGCACGCTGTCAAACGGATCACCTGACGTGCCTGGCGGCGAGCCAGCCACCGAAGCACCCGACCGCCATGCCGCCGGCCAGGAACGCCATAGCATTGGAGGCCGGCAGAAAGCTCAGCAGCTCCGGCTCGATGACGGTTGCGAGCACCGCTGCCGTCTGCGCCTTTGCCGCGACAAACGCCGCGTACAAAGCGATCAAGGCCACCAAGGTGCCAACCCCACCGTGAAGCAGACCCTCGGTGATGAGAGGTCCACGGAGGAGTCCGAGCGGCGCCCCCACCAGTTGCATGATCTCGATCTCGTCGCGACGGGCAAGGAGGGCCAGCCGAACGACCGTCGCCACGGTCAGGACGGCTGCCACGATCAGCACGGCGCCGAGCACCCAGCCTGTCCACTCCAGCGCCAGGATGATCGACGACAGCCGGGCCAGCCACTGCCGGTCGAACCGGACGTCGGCGACGCCAGGCAGGCGCTGCACCTTCTGGAGGAGGGCGTCGGCCTCCCCGCTGTCGGCCCCCTGTGGCCGCAGCCGAACATCGAACGACGCCGGCAACGGGTTGTCGGGCGTCCCGTCCAGCCCGGAAGACAGGTCGGGAAAGTCCCGCTGAAATCGCGTCAGCGCATCGGCCTTCGACACGAATTCCCGCGACGCGACGGCGCGGCTCGCGGTCAGCACGCGGATCAGTTCGACGCGCTGCTCCTGCGTGATGTCGTCGCGCAGGTAGATCGACACTTCGGCGGTCGCCGTCCATCGGGCCAGCACACGTTCCAGGTTGACCGTCAGGAGGAGGAACCCTCCGACCACCAGCGCAGCGGCAGCGATGGTCAGCATCGACAGAGCCGAGGAACCGGGCTGCTGCCGGATGCTTCGCGACGCTTCTCTCAGGCAGTACTTCAAGGCGTGCATCGGCGGCTCTTGGTTATGTCGACGGCAACAGCCGGCCGTGATCGAGCGTGAGCGTACGCCGTCCGACGCGGCCGATTAGTTCGCGGTCGTGCGTGGCGACCACGACGGTGGTGCCCCGGGCATTGATGTCCCGGAACAGGTTCATGATCTCGAGGGAGAGATCGGGGTCGAGATTGCCCGTCGGTTCGTCAGCGAGCACGAGCGCTGGTTCATTCACCAGCGCGCGCGCAATGGCGACGCGCTGCTGCTCGCCTCCAGACAGCTCCACCGGATACGCATTCATCCGGTGCTGAAGACCGACCCATTTCAACACCTGGAAGGTGCGTCGCTGCTGCTGCACGGACGTGTCGCCGAGGACGCGCGGCACGAGCGCCACGTTCTCGAGGACGGTCCTGGCAGGAAGCAGCTTGAAATCCTGGAAGACGAAGCCGAGGGTGCGCCGGTAGGTCTGCACCTGGCGCAGCGAGAGCGTCGCCAGATCGTGCCCGCCCACGCGCAGGAGCCCTGCCGACGGCACATCCTGACGCAGCAACAATCGGAGAAGGGTCGACTTGCCGGCGCCGCTCGGACCCGTCAGAAAGACGAACTCTCCTTTGCCGATCGACACCGAGAGATCGCGGAGCGCGTAGATGCCCCGGCGGTAGGTCTTGGAGAGATTTGAGATTTCGATCACGGCAGTTGGCGAGCGGCCACCAGGCGACTGTACACCACACACATTCCGGCGAGGTGGCGCGAGTATAGCACACGGTCTGACGAGATCCCGACCGCGTAGTGGCCGGGTGACACGCGGCCGCGAGTCGGCGCCGAAGGTCCCGTCATCAAACCCCTCCGAGGTCAGTCAGACGCTGCCTGACCAGTTGGTCGACAAGTCTCGGGTTGGCCCGTCCCTGACTGGCTCGTATCACGTGGCCGATCAGAAAGCCGGCCACTCCACGCCGTCCCGCCCTGAACTGCGCCACCTGTTCAGGGTGGTTCGCCACGACGTCATCGACCAGCTTCCGGAGCGCGCCGACGTCCGATTGCTGCGCGAGATGCTCGGCGTCAGCGATCACGTCGGGCGTCTCTCCCGTCCTGAACATGCGGGCCAGCACCTGTTTGGCAGCCGAGTTCGACAGCATGCCCGACGACACCATCGCAATCAAACGGGACAGGCCCGATGGTGTCACCTTGATCGCGTCGATCGGGCACCGGCTCTCGTGCAGCCGGCGGGCCAACTCACCCCTGATCCACATCGCCGCAGCGGAGGGCTCTGCTCCACCGGCCACCGTCTGTTCAAACAGTGTCGCCAGCCCGGGCGACGCGGCGAGGGCGTCCAGATCGTCTCCGGTCAGGCCGTACCGCGACGCGAGGTGTTCGCGCAGCGCGCCGGGCGGCGGGGGCAACGACGCCCGCAGGACCGCGATGGCTTCGTCACCAACGACCAGGGGCGGCAGATCGGGTTCCGGAAAGTACCGATAGTCGTCTGCGTCTTCCTTGCTCCGCATCACCACCGTCTCGCCCGCACGTTCGTCCCAGAGCCGCGTCTCGGTCTCAACCGTTCCGCCGCCGTCGAGCACACGGCTCTGGCGGTCAATCTCATGCGTCAACGCATGTTCGACGAATCGAAAAGAATTCAGATTCTTGATTTCGGTTCGAGAGCCAAGCATGGCGGCGCCCCGAACGCGCACCGAGACGTTCGCGTCGCAACGCAGATTGCCTCGCTCCATGTTACCGTCCGACACGCCGATGGCGACCAGGAGCGCGCGCAGGCGGCGGAAGCACTCCGCCGCATCGGCGGCGGACCGGAGATCGGGCGCGGTGACGATCTCGATCAGCGGAAGTCCGCTCCGGTTGAAATCGAGGCGTGTCGTGCGATCGGCGTCGCGAAAGCCGTCGTGGAGCGACTTGCCGGCGTCTTCCTCGAGGTGGACGCGGATGATGCGGACCTGATGCGGCTGTCCGTCCTCGACCCACTGCAGGTGTCCATCCAGCGCCAGCGGCCGATCGTACTGGGTGATCTGGTATCCCTTTGGGAGGTCCGGATAGAAGTAGTTCTTGCGCGCAAAGACGGATTCGCGCTGCACGCGGCACGCCAGCGCGAGCGCGGCGGTCACCGCCAGATCCACGGCGCGCCTGTTGAGCACGGGCAGCGCGCCGGGCAGGCCGAGACAGACGGGGCAGGTCTGGGTATTGGGGGGAGCCGCCCACAGGGTGGCGCAGCCGCAGAACAGCTTGGACGCTGTCTGCAGCTGAGCATGCACCTCGAGGCCGATGACGGGTTCGTGCATGACGGGTTGGATGCACCGGATCGTTGCGATCGGCGCGTCAGCCACGAGTATAGCCGAGCCGACTTTCGTTCGAGTCGCCAACATCCCCTAACTTTGTCGGGCTCAATATGTTGGCCCCTCGTGCACCCTATCGGATAGGATGGACCCGATCCCCGGCGCTGGTCGCCGCAATCTCGGGGAAATGGTAAACGAAGCCCGGGTTTCAGGCGTAAAACAGGTGTAGAGGATGGTGGCTCGAAAACCCGGGTCCTGGTTCGGCGCGAAGTCGGGGTCTCCGGGTGGCGATCTGACGGCAGAATTGGGTGCCGGGCCAGTCCCGCCGGTCGATCGGGCCAAGCCGGGCAGTTCCGAGGAGGCCCGTCGGGTCAAGGCCCTGGTGCTGTCGGGCGAGATGGACAAGGCCCACGAGGCCTTTGCCGACCTGGTAGCTGCCCAACAGCAACAGGCATCCAGACTGGCGCTGTACCTGTTGAGGGACGTCTCGGATGCCGACGAAGCCGTGCAGGACGCCTTTGTCAAGGTCTTCACGCATATCACGACGTACCGCGAAGACCTGTCATTCGAGGCGTGGTTCACGCGTATCCTGGCCAACACCTGCCGGGATCGCAAGAAGGCGCGGCGGCGGCGGGAGCGGTGGGAACTGACCGGAATCGACGATCATCCCGAGTACGGTTCGCGGGTCGAGCGGGCCGTCTCGCATGCGCCGTCGCCGGAAGACTTGGTGCTCGGTGCGGAGACGCGGCGGACGGTGATGACGGCGATTGACGCCCTCCCCGAACGCCAGCGCACGGTGTTGCTGATGTGCCATGTCGAAGGCCAGTCGCCGCGAGAGGTGGGGATCTTGACCGGGCTCAATGAATCGACGGTGCGAGTTCATCTCTTTCGGGCGTTGCGCAAGTTGAAAGCGGTGCTGGAGGGAAGCCGTGTTCGCCGATAAACATCATCTGGACGACAAGGCGCTCGTTCGACGCTATCTGGCCGAACGGGGGCTCGAGGTGCTGGATGCGGCCGACGAGCCGTTGCTGCGGCACGTGGCGCACTGTGCGTCGTGCCACGCCAGTTACGATGCGCTCGTCGCCGCACTGGATGAGAGCCGCGACGTGGTGGTCGAACGGGTCGATGCCGCCTTCACGGCCGATCGCCTCGTGCACCAGCGCGAGCGCATCATGCGCCGCATCGAAGCGCAGAACGGCGCCCGCATTCTGGCGTTCCCTGCGGTGTTACCCGTCGAGCGCGATTCCCTGCATTTCCGGCCGATGATGCGGTGGGTGGCGGCGGCCGCGATCGCCGGCGTGATGGTCGGCATCACCGCCGGGCGCTACCTGGATGTATTCGAGTTCGCCGGCAGCCGGTTCACCACGCGCAGCGCGGTCGCCATCGCCCCGGCCGGGCCGCAATCCGTGCCTGTCATGCGTGCAGTCGGGGCGAACCGCCCGCAGATGAACGACGACGAGTTCCTGCTGGCAGTCGATGGCGCGCTCGCCGAGCCCCGGACGTCAGAACTGGCTGCGATCTACGCGCTGACGCTTCAGGATCGCGGCGATCCGGGCGTCGTCCACGTGAAGTACTGACTCGCGTGATTTGCTAGCCCCGCTGGGCGGCGGGTGTTCCAAACCACTCGACCGCCCGTGCATCTTCCCTGATGATCGTGTCCTCGCGCGCGGGACCGGTCGACACCAGCAACACCGGCACGGCGATCAACGCCTCGAGGCGGGCAATGTACGCCCGGGCCTCGGCAGGCAGCGCGCCGAAATCGCGCAGACCGGCCGTCGGCGTCTTCCACCCCGGCATCGATTCGAGCACCGGCACGGCACGTTGGACGCGACGGAGATCGGCGGGAAACCGCGTCACCATCGAGTTGTCAATCCGGTAGCCGACACAGATCTCGACCGTGTCGAGGCCATCGAGCACGTCGAGTTTCGTGAGCGCCAACGCATCGAGTCCGTTGACCCGCACGGCGTGACCGACGACCACCGCGTCGAACCAGCCGCAGCGCCGCGGTCTGCCGGTCACGGCGCCGAACTCCTGCCCCCTCGCGCGAAGCGCCGCCCCGGAAGCGTCGTGCAGTTCGCTTGGAAACGGCCCCTCTCCCACGCGAGTCGTGTACGCCTTCGCGATACCGATCACCGCCCCAATTGCCCCGGGGCCGATGCCGAGCCCCGTGCACGCGCCGCCGGCTGTCGCGCTCGAAGACGTGACGTACGGATACGTGCCGTGGTCCACGTCGAGCATCGTGCCCTGGGCCCCTTCGAACAGGATCGATTGTCCCGCCGCCATCGCGTCGGCCAGCAGCACCGACACGTCGGTGAGCATCGGCTCGAGACGCTCGCCAAGCGCCAACGTCTCCCCCACCAGTTCGCGCCAATCGTAGTGCGCGTCCGCGTCCATCAGATTCAGCGTGTCGAGCGCTTGACGGATGTGCTCCTCAACGTACTCCGCATCGGCCAGATCGCACATGCGCAGGCCGCGGCGGGCAATCTTCGCTTCGTAGGCAGGCCCGATCCCCCGCGACGTCGTTCCGATCTTCCGGTCTCCCAGGCTGGCTTCGTTCAGCTTGTCGAGGTCGCGATGGAACGGCAGAATCACGTGCGCGCGGTCGCTGACGAACAGCCGGCCTTCCACCCCGATCGCGGCCTGTTTCAGCTCTTCGACTTCGTCGAACAAGGCCTTCACGTCCACCACGAGTCCGTTGCCAATGACGCAGATCACGCCTGGACTGAGGATCCCGGACGGGATGAGCCGCAGGACGAATCGCTTGCCGCCGACGTGCACCGTGTGCCCGGCATTGTGGCCCCCCTGGTACCGCGCCACGATCGAGAACCGCGGCGCCAGCAGGTCAACGACCTTCCCTTTGCCCTCGTCCCCCCATTGCGCCCCGACTACAGCGATATTCATAGACTGTCCTGCTCCTGCGCGGGCCAAACCATCCCTGGAAAACCAACCGATGATGTTAGCACAGGACCCGGAATCGCAACGCTCTCCGGCGGGCAGGTTGACATCGGCCTCCGGTCCTCATAAGTTCTAGGGCCTATGCCCAAGACATTCATTGAGGTGCCATCATGAACGTGTCATCTGCCCGTCCAGTGCGTGCGCCCCGCGGAACGCTCCTGTCCTGCAAGGGATGGCAGCAGGAAGCGGCCTTGCGGATGCTGATGAACAACCTCGATCCCGAGGTCGCCGAAGATCCGGATCGCCTGATCGTGTATGGCGGAACGGGCCGTGCCGCGCGGAGCTGGGATGCTTTCGACGCGATCGTCAGATCGCTGCGGGCGCTCGGCCACGACGAGACGCTGCTCGTGCAGTCGGGGAAACCGGTCGGCGTGTTCCGCACGCACCCGGGCGCGCCGCGCGTGCTCATCGCCAACGCGCTGCTCGTGCCGGCGTGGGCCACGGTCGAGAACTTCCGCGATCTCGAGGATCGCGGATTGACGATGTTTGGGCAGATGACAGCGGGCAGCTGGATCTACATCGGCACTCAGGGCATTCTGCAGGGCACCTATGAGACGCTGGCCGAGCTGGCGCGTCAGCGTTTTTGCGGCACGCTGGCAGGCCGGGTGTTCGTGTCGGCCGGCCTCGGCGGCATGGGCGGGGCGCAGCCGCTCGCGGCGACGATGAACGGCGGCGCAGCGCTGGTGGTCGAGGTCGATCCGCGCCGGATCGAACGTCGGCTGGCCACCCGCTATGTTGACGAGGCGACCGACAGCCTCGACACGGCGATCGCCGCCGTGACGCGCTGGCAGCATGAGGGGACGGCGCGATCGATGGCGTTGTGCGCCAACGCGGCCGACGTGCTGCCCGCTCTCGTGGCGCGCGGGTTCGTGCCCGACGTGCTGACCGATCAGACGTCCGCGCACGATGCGCTCGACGGGTACGTGCCGAATGGCATGAGCCTGAGCGACGCCACGGCACTCCGCCGCCACGCGCCCCGGGACTACATCGAGCGATCGATCGCGGCCATGGCCACGCATGTCCGGGCGATGCTCGAGTTGCGAAAGCGCGGTGCGATCGCCTTCGACTACGGCAACAACATCCGCGCGCAGGCGGTCAAGGGCGGCGTGGCCGATGCGTTCGACATCCCGGGATTTGTCCCCGAGTACATCCGGCCGCTGTTCTGCGAAGGCAAGGGGCCGTTCCGTTGGGCGGCGCTGTCGGGCGATCCGGCCGACATCGCCGCCACCGACGCGGCGGCGCTCGAGATGTTCGCCGACAATGCGGCCCTCTGCCGGTGGATCAAGATGGCCGGCGAACGCGTGGCGTTTCAGGGCCTGCCGGCCCGGATCTTCTGGCTCGGCTACGGTGAGCGCGCGCGCTTCGGCCTGAAGATCAACGCCCTGGTTCGCGATGGCGTCATCAAGGCGCCGATCGTCATCGGGCGGGATCATCTGGAT
The DNA here is from genome assembly GCA_026393755.1 of Acidobacteriota bacterium. Lineage (NCBI taxonomy): Bacteria > Pseudomonadati > Acidobacteriota > Acidobacteriota bacterium. The sequence continues at coordinate 99,822 of JAPKZO010000024.1, read as the reverse complement.
ACCGGCTCGGTGGCCTCACCGAATCGGGAGACTGAGGGAATGCGGGACGGCAGCGACGCGATCGCCGACTGGCCCGTGTTGAACGCGTTGTTGAATACGGCGGCTGGGGCCACCTGGGTATCGGTGCATCACGGCGGCGGTGTGGGCATCGGCTACTCACTACACGCCGGCATGGTGATCGTCGCCGATGGAACGCGCGACGCCGACGAGCGGCTGGAACGCGTGCTGACGTGCGATCCCGGAACCGGCATCGCGCGGCACGCCGATGCCGGCTATCCGAGGGCAATCGAAACAGCCCTCGCACGGGGCGTGAACATCCCAATGCTGCCGCGATGAGCACTGGATTCCAGTATTTCGAATCCGTTGTCCTGGCGGCCCTCGACGCGACGCCGTCGCGGATCCCCGTGGTGGTCGGGCCCTGCGGAGCCGGCCGGACGTCGCTGCTGCGGCGGGTGGGCGACCGGGTTGGCAAACCGCGCTGCCAGTATGTGGCGCTTGATCGCGTGGTGTCGACGCCGGAACGCTTCCTCGCCGAATTGTCGGCCGCATCCCCGTTCGCGTGGGCGCGCCCCGGCGCGTCCACCGCGAGCCCCAGGGAGGCCTTCGACCGGGTCTCGCTGTGTCTGACCGGTGCCCGCTCACCCAACGAGGCACCAGCGACGTGGCTGCTCGACGAGTTTCTCGAACTCAAGACCCTCGAGAGTTTCCCCGGCCTTCGGCGGGTCGTCCCCGAGGCCGTCGAGGCGCTGGCCGCGAGCGACAACCGGTTTGTGTTGACGTCGCGCTTCGTCGCGCGGACGCTGCGCACGTTGCGAGAGGCACCCGAGCGCTTCGTGGTCCTGCACGTGCCGCCGCTCGCGACGGCCGATGTCGCCGCCGATCTCCTGCGGATCCCGGGGTTTCGTTCGGATACCGCCGAAGACGCCGGCCGTGTGATTGTCGCCCTCACGGGTGGCCGACTGGCGTACGCTGCCGATGTCGTACGCGCGCTGGGTGATCCGACCCTGCGCGTCCGGGATCCCATCTCGGCGTTCGCGGCGCTGCTCTCGCCGGGAGGCGCCATCTGCGCCCGGTGCCGGAACAGTTACGAGTTCAGGCTGCATCGCGCGCGCGGCTACGGCGCGCTCAAGGCCATTCTCGGCATCCTCTCCGAAGACGAGCCAGTGACGCTGACGACCGTCGCGACACGGATGCAGCGCACTCCGGGATCAACCAAGGACTACCTCGGCTGGCTCGAGGACGTCGATCTGGTGGTCTCCCATCGCAAACGTTACAGCTTTGCCGATCCGGTCCTGCGCCTCTGGGTGAGGCTGCATACCCACTGCGATGCACCAGACGACACGCGGGTGGCCGATCTGGTGCAGCGATACGCGGCTGCCCGGCTCTCGACCGCACCGGAATCAACCTGACCGGAAATGGGGTCGGACCCCACCGCCGATCACGCAGCCCGACGATCGCGGAGGCGCAGCACGAGGGCGAACTCGACCAGGGCGCACAGGCTGACCAGCCTTGACATCATGAACACGCGATAGGCCTCACGTCCCATCACGTCCCAGAGCGTGAAGGCCGGAATGGCCATGCAGGCGACGACCAGCCACTGGAGCGGCCGTGTCATCTCGCCGAAGCGGTCGATAAGGAGCATCACGGCCGGGGCCGAGACAAGGAGGACGTAGTCCCACCCCTGCGGCGATAATAGCGGAATGAGGAAGAGAAGGAGCGCCGCGTCGAGGTACTCGGGGTGAATCACTCCCCGCGTCTTCAGAAAGGCGCGCGTGCAGGCCGCGAGCAGAACCAGCGTCAGCGCGAGCGCCAGCCAACTGGCCAGCGGGCCGACGCCGAACCACGCCGCGAACATCCCGGCCACCGACGTGTTGTCCTGGCTGGCCAGGTTCGGGGCTGTCGATTGGGTGACCGTCGCAAACCAGCCCTCTAGCAGCGTGAGATTGCCTGACCATCCGTAGCGCAGGACCGGGAGCAGCAATGCAGCAGCGACCACGCCGAGGTAGGCTGCGGCGCCGCGCGTCGGCCGACGCAGGATGAGGTACGGCAGGAACAGAACAGCATAGGGTTTGACGATCGTTGCGGCCGCGAGCCACGCCCCGGCAGCCCCTTCACGCTTCGCCCGCCACGCGGCCACGGCCGAGAGCACGAGCACCGCCAGCAGCACGTTGCTCTGCCCCAGGCCGACCTCGCGGATGAAGAACTTGCCCAGCGCCAGCGAGGCAAACCCGGCGATGACAAACGCTGAATGCCGTCGTTCCGGAAGCAGCGATGTCGACAGCGACACCAGGATCACCAGCAGGACGACCGACAGACCCAGCCAGACCGCGCGGGCGGTCATCGCGGGCAATTGCGCGATCGGGGCGATGGCCAGCGCAAACGCCGGGAAATACTTGAACTGCCAGTGGCCGTCTTCGACCCGATAGAGCGCTTCGCCGGCGGCGGCCCTGACGCCGGCCACGCGGTACACCTCGAAGTCGTACATCTGGTGCTTGAGCCGACTCTGAAACATGGCGGCCGCGCCAAGCAGCAGGCAGATCAGGACGATCCACGCGACGTGTTTCTCCATGACGATCCAGACGCGACGATATCACGCCGCCGCCGCAAACCGCGACTCGTCGAGGCCAGTGCGGGTTTACAGAATGGAAGTCCGTGTGGTGTCTCGCCGACGGGGCGGTGTCGGCGCTACTCGGAGAGGGCCTGACGTCCGAGGCGGGCGGCGTCCTGTTCGGCATCCTTCTTCGTCCGCCCTTCTCCAACGGCGATCACGTCGCCGCGGACGCGAAGTTCGATCCGAAACACTCGCCGGTGAGCGGGCCCGGTCTCGGCCACCACGACGTATTCGGGAAGCGGGTCGCCGCGCGACTGCAGCAGTTCCTGCAGCACGGACTTGTGATCGTCGCTCATGCCGCCGTCGACGGCGGAGTCGCGCATGATCTGGTCGAACTCGCGGACGATGAAGGTGCGTGCGGCGTTCAGCCCGCCGTCCAGGTACAACGCCGCGATCACGGCCTCGAAGACGTCGGCCAGCAGCGCCTGCTTGCGACGGCCGCCCGTCTTCTCCTCGCCCTTGCCGAGCAGCAGATGGTCGCCCAGTTGCAGCCGCGCCGCCAGGCGCGCCAGCGTCGCGGTGGACACGAGCGCCGCCTTCATCTTCGACTTCTGCCCTTCGTCGCGGTCCGGATATCGGTCGAACAGCATGTCTACGATGACCAGCCCCAGGACAGCGTCTCCGAGGAACTCGAGTGACTCGTTGTCCTCGACGCCGCCGGTCACGTCCTCGTTGGCCCGCGATCGATGAGTGAGCGCCTGCTCCAGCAATCCCGGATCGCGAAACTTGTATCCGAGAATCGCCGACACGGCCTGGAACTCGTCACGCAGACGTACGGCCTGGCCCGCGTGCTCGGCACTCCGGTAGTCGGCGATCACCTGCCGCGCCTGCTCGGCGTTCTCGGCTCGAACCGAGACGCACACCGTGCCGAACACGTCCCGGTTGAACGGCAGGACCGAGTTCGGCACGTCGGACTGAATCGCCGCGGGGATGCAGTGGGCGTCGAGCAGGCTCGTGACCACGCTGGCTTCGATGTTCGAGTGGGTGACCAGCACCACGACAGGTTCAGCCATGATTCGATTCGTCCCGCTGGCCGCCGTCCACCTCGAGGAGGATGAGCGTCATGTCGTCGTGCTGGGGGATGCCCCCCACGAACGCGTCGATCTCGCGCAGGATGCGCTCACGCAATTCTTCGACCGACAGATGGGCATGCTCCTCGATGAGCTGGCCCAGCCGGGGCTCGCCGAAGCACTCGGACTGATCGTCCATCGCCTCGCTGATGCCGTCGGTAAAGAACGCGAGCCGGTCGCCCGGCCCGAGCGACAGCGTGGCTTCGTAGAGCAGCGCGCTGAAGCGCTCGCCGTTGTCGAGGCGCAGTCCCAGCACCATGCCATCGGGGACGAGAATCTTCACCCTCCGGCCTGATGCGGGGCTGCCGGGCAGGTACAACAGCGGTGTGTGCCCCGCTCTGGCATACGTCATCGTCCGCGCGGCCGGATCGATGACGGCGTACGTCATGGTGATGAAACTCCGGCTGTCCAGATGTTCCGAGATCAGGCGGTTGGCCGCTATCAGCAGATCCCGCGGCGACTGATGGATCTGGCTGAGAGAGAGAATCAGGCCCTTCAACTCGGCCATATACAGCGCCGCCGACATCCCCTTGCCCGACACGTCGGCGATCAGCATGCCGACCCGGCCATCCGGCAGCGGCAGCACGTCGTAGTAATCGCCGCCCACCTCCCGTGCTGGCACGCAGACGGCCGCCACGCGCATGCCCGGAATCTCGAGCGGGCCTCGCGGGAGCAACGACATCTGGCTTTCTCTGGCGAGGCGCATCTCTTCGTCGAGTCGCTTCTTCTCCGCGGACTGGCGCAGCAAGTCTTCGATGCTCGCGGTCATCAGGTTGAACGAATCGGCCAGTTCGCCCAGCTGATCGTCGGCGCGGACGGCGATGCGATGCCCGAAATCTCCCTGCCTCACGCGTTCGGTCCCGGCGAACAGCTCGTGCACCGAGCCGGTGATCGATCGAGCCAATGCCATACCCGTGGCCGCTGCGCCGACCTCGATGATCAGGAACAACGCGGTCACCCCGAGCAGCCAGTAGATAAGCAGGTCCTCGAAGGTGCGCTTTCCGATCGAGGCCTGCGTGACCGACAGCCGGTGATAGATGCCCTGCACGCTCATGCCGATCTGCAGCGGCAGTGCCTCGGCTCTTCCGGATGGCCAGTCGTACACGTCCAGCAGCGCCACCGACGGGATCGGGGTCGGCTCTCCAGGGCCGGCCGCGCGCGCGGCGACGGGGCGCGCCTGGCCCTTGAGCGGGGTGGCCGCCGGGGCGATCAGGCTCGCACGGCCTATCGCGATACTGGTGGCTTCCTCGATCCGCGTCTTGACGGTTTCCGACACCGGCAGATCGGCGACAACCGCGTAGCCGGCCGACCTCGGCGACATTGCCACGGCGCGCACGACGAGAGTCGCCTCTCGATCGACGGCGGTCGCGTCCCCGACTTCGTACGCCAGAGCCCCCGCGAATCCGTCACATCCGATCCAGAGCGGCAGCTGCTCCGGCGGCTCGCCAACCGCCCACTCGCCGACCGTGACGGGCGAGGCTCGCAAGACAGCACTTAGGGCCGATCGCCCGCCGTTCTGGCCGGCGCATCGTTTGGGATCGATGGGCACGACGGCTAGTGAGAGACCCGGCAACCTCTGCCGATTCGACGCGCGGTGGCGCTCCAGGATGGCCGTCGCGTCGGTGCGGTCCGACGCACGCTCGAGCTCGACAGCCGCGCTGGCGGCGACGCTGGATGCCCGGTTTCCGAGTTCAGCCAGCGACGAACGCACGAGGTACGAACTGACGTTGGTGAGCAGCAGCCAGCCGCACAGCACGAAGAAGATCACGATCAGGACGGCCGGCACGAACCCGATGAGCAGATACGAGACTATCAGCTTGCGGCGCACGCGCCAGAGCAGACGGCGACGGGCCACCTGGACGAGCTTGTAGACCATGACGCCGGCGCCGGTGGCGAGCGCGAGGCCGCCCAGGCTGCTCAGCACCTGCAGGACGCCGGAAACTGCCACGCCGGCGGAGGACAGGGCGAAGATGATGATCTTGACGCTGGCGCCGACGGCGATGAGGTACCCGGCGATGCTCGTCAGCATGAACGCCCGCACGCCATCGAACGCGGTTCGGGGCTGCCCTGACGGCGACTGGACGGGTTCTGACGGACGTGCCATCTGACGTGTCAAGGATGATAGCTCAGCCAAGCACCGACTGACGAACCCACGCCAGATAGTCGTCGCTGCCGCCGGCCGCGGTGAGGACGATGAACTCGGGCACGGTACAGGGATGCAGGATCGTCAGCCTGGCGCGCAGATCCTGGATGCGACTCGCGGCGGTTTTAATGATCACCTGCCGTTCGACGTCCTCGGTCACGCTGCCCTCCCAACGGTAGGTCGAGCGCACCTCGGCTGAGACGGAGACACACGCCGCCAGATGTTCTTCCACCAGAGCAGTCGCGAAGGGGCCTGGGTCGGCGCCCGCTGGCAGCGTGGTGAGTACGATCACGACGTCGGACGGCTCCACGGTTTGGCTCCTCGGATCCGACAAGAATCCTCTTGCGTTTTCCGGTGTACAAACGTCGCGAGTTAGGGTACAACAGTTGGCTGATGCCTGCCACGCGCATGAAGACCAATGGTGTCGCGAACGCCCGTACGTGGGGACGCGGCCGTCGTCACGTGCTGATTGGCCTCGGATTCGCGGTCTGCCTTCTCATGATCAACGGCATCGTCGGCGATAACGGCGCGTTCGCGCTGATGCGGGCACGAGCGCAGTACGCGGACATGGCGAACGCCGTCGCCACGAAGAAGGCGGAGAATGCGCGAATGCGCGAACAATGGCGCCGCCTGGAGACCGACCCATCCGCCATTGAGGACATCGCGCGGCGCGAGCTCGACCTTATCAAGCCGGGCGAGATGCTCTTCATCGTCCGCGATGCGCCGGGCGCAAGAAAGAAAGAAGAGCGATAGCCCCCTCGCGTGTTTGCCCGCTCTCGGCTGGCGTGGTATCATCAGTTGATATGGCGCATGCGAGTGATGCGCCCGTGACGCGGGGTGGAGCAGTCCGGTAGCTCGTTGGGCTCATAACCCAAAGGTCGGGGGTTCAAATCCCCCCCCCGCAACCATGAAAGCCGCTTGGGAAACCAGGCGGCTTTCGCCTTGTACGGGGGATTTGAACCTTTACTGACCGGCAACCACGGCACCCGACCTGATGCCGAGGTGCCGCGTTGCATTGCCCCCCCCCCCGCAACCATCACGGCCGCAGGTTCAATAGCCTGCGGCTGTTACACTTGTGGCCAGAGTTCTGGAACATGGTCTAGACTGCGACGTCGGGCCGCGCAGTTGAGTTTGTCCACATCGCCCTTGTGACAGAAAGGCGGCGGTAAGCCGATGCTGGAGGCGAGGGGTCTTACGAAACGCTATTCAGGCGTGGCAGCCGTTCAGGACGTCAACTTCTGCGTGAAGCCTGGCGAGATTCTCGGCTACCTGGGACCGAATGGGTCGGGCAAGACGACCACCGTCAACATGGTGACTGGCCTCCTCGATCCGACGTCCGGCCAAGTCCTGTTCGACGGCCGAAACATCCATGACGACCTCGTCGGGTTTCGACGCCGTCTCGGGTACGTTCCCGAAGAACCGCACCTTTACCCTTTCCTGTCCGGCCGCGAGTTCCTGCAGTTGGTCGGTCGGCTGCGCGAGATCGCGGCACCGACACTCGAACGCCGAATCGACGGGCTCCTGCACCTGATTGGACTCGGAGATGACGGAGACCAGGCGATCGGATCGTACTCGAAGGGCATGAGACAGAAGGTACTGATCTCCGCCGCGATCGTACACAATCCCGATCTGCTGATCTTCGACGAACCGCTTTCGGGCCTCGATGTGACGGCAGCCTTGGTGTTCAAACACCTCGTTCGGACGCTAGCCGAGCGGGGCAAGACGATCCTCTACAGCTCCCACGTCCTCGAGGTGGTGGAGAAACTGTGTTCGCGAGTAATGGTCTTGAACCGCGGCCGCGTCGTGGCCGACGACTCGGTAGAGCATCTCCGCGAGTTGATGGCGCGGGACACGCTCGAGGAGGTGTTCGCGCAGCTTGTCTACCGTGATGACCCCGAACGTGTGTCGAAGGACATCGTCGACCTGGTGGAGCAATGAGCGATCAGGGCTCGGTCGGCTTGCTTCGACGAATCTTCTTCAGGCGCTTCTTCGACAACGACCTGATCTCCCCGAGCGGTGACGACCACGAAAACGTGAGTCTTGTATTCGCCCTTCTGGCCGTGCCTGGGCTGCTCGCGGTCGCCCCGTTGTTGCTGAAGTACATGAACCGGTACATCTTGCCCGGTCATCGTCTGCTCATCGCGCTCGACGACAAGTTCACGTGCCTCGCGCTCTCGATGATCGTGATGGGGATCGTCACGCTCGTCGAGTGGGACGCGCTAGTGCTCGACGTCCGCGACATCGCCATCCTCGGACCACTGCCACTTATGCGCCGTACGCTCCTGCTCGCAAAGCTTGGTGCGCTGGCGCAGTTTGTGGTGGCATTCGCCGCTGCGGTCAACGCGATTCCAAGCGTCGTCTACCCGCTGATTCTGTTCGGGACGTTGCAGCTCAGCATGGCTCGAGGCCTGTGGCTGATGTTCGTTCACGCTGCGGCCTCGCTTGCCGCTGCCGCATTCGCGTTCTTCGTGGTCCTTAGCGTTCGCGTGGTCGCCAGCGGCCTGGCTGGCCCACGGCTTTTCCGGCGGGTGTCGGTCTTCCTGCAAGGCGCGTTGGTGCTGGCCCTGCTGTCTGCCCTCCTCCTGCTGCCGGGCCACCGGAGCGTCGCCGCATCCATCCTTCCGGAAGGCGGGGCGGCGGTCTACGCCAGCCCGCCCATGTGGTTTCTCGGTCTCTACGAATCACTGACATCGGAGGGCGTCCTCGACGAGCCCGACGTTCAGTCGCCCCGCGGCAAGGCGCTGTGGGAGCCGCGGGATGCCGGCCGCGCCCAGGCGGAGTACCTCGGACTGATGCCTGTGTTCAACCGACTCGCTGCTGTCGGCGCCGGTGCTCTCGCACTCGCGGCTTTGGTCGCCTTCGGCGGATACGCCCTCGAAACCCGGCGGTTGGCGCGGCGGATGTCGAGGGGACAGGCGTCCGTTTGGCCGAAGTTGCTTCGAATTGTCTCGTCGGCCGTCGAGCGGACGCTCGTGCGTGACCCGATTGGACGCGCCACTTTCTTCTTCACGCTCCAGACCCTGGCGCGCAGCAGCACTCAACGCTTCTATCTCGCGGCCTGTGGAGCGGTGGCCTTCGCCGCAACCGTGGTCCTCATATCACCGGGCGAGGCGGCGCGCGCGCTGACGACGTCCACGAATCCCACCGCCGCCCTGCTCGCCGTCCAGATGGTCGTAGTGTTCTGCGTGTGCGTTGGCCTGCGAGTCGGCTTCGCCGTACCGGCGGACCTCCGCGCCAACTGGACGTTCCGTGTAACGTGGATGCGCGAGCCCACCCGGTACTTTTCCGGCGTCCGGCGCGCGGCGCTCCTGGTCGCCATGGTCCCGCTCTTCGCCCTGGCGCCACTTCATGTCCTAGCATGGGGGTCGGCCGTCGCCGCCCTGCATCTGGTGGTTGGCATGCTTGGCGCCGCCCTGCTGGTCGAAGTCGCCTTCTTCGATCTTCGCTCATTGCCGTTCACTTGTGCCTACGGCTCGACCGGAACGCTGAAGTTCACTTGGCCGCTGTATTTCGGAGCGTTCCTGCTTTCCACGGTCGGTTTCGGCCGATTGGAGGCTTGGGCCATCGAGACGCCGTCGCGAGCCGCGTCGCTCGTAGCAGCGCTGCTCTTGGCTCTCCTCGTGGTTGCCCTTTATCGCACGCGCCGAACGCGGGCCGTGACTGAGGTCGCCTTTGACGTTCCGGACGACCGTGCGACCCAACGCCTCGGCGTAAGCGGCGCCAGCTGAGCGGTCGCCCTCCGACCCAGTGTGGTGCGAGGCTTTATGGTGGTGGTCGATCGACCTGGCAACAGCCGACGGTTCGCTTGACCGGTCGAGTCGCAGCTTCCGCCAGAGAAGTCGAAGGCGAGTCGGGTCCCACCATGGCGATTCCGGTTCAGACAGCCTTGGTGAATGGGTGGGCTGGACTGGCCGTCGCTCCGATAACTGCGTCTGTGAAGGGAGCGCGACAGGCGGGTCAAGGCCGCGTCCGCGGCGAGCGGAGCGAGCGAAGCCTTGACGCGTCGGAGCGGTCCCGCATGATCGGGTTCGGAGCGACGGCATCGCCGCACGGTTGGCATGACATTTCGTAACGCTCCGCGACCCGCCATGCAGCTGTGCATCCGCGTCCCGCGGCGGCCGGCGACGCACGAGTTACCGCGAGCGAAAACGCACGCGCCAGACACGATGAACTCGACGTCGTCAGCACGGGAGATCTGGCCGACATTGCACGGCTGGATCGGGCTCGCATTCCACGCGGACAATGACGGCGATATGCGGGGCGTGAGCGACCCCCCGGGACGGCCCTGGGGCCGGTAGCCGGGGTAAAAAGGGGGGTCGCTCACGCCCCATCTCCGATCGTCTGCTCCCCTCGGTGGCGATCGGCGCGGCGAGGAACGCCGCTCATTTGTGATTCAGAAAGCTGGCGGCAAGTTATTGACTGCGTGGGACTAAGTTGAGGTTAGGAACTCGTTGACGCTGTTGCACATCCTGCGGTCACTAAGGATAGGCGAAATCGGCAGAGGGGGGAACAGTGCGCTTTGGAGGGTGTTCCCCCACCCGTTCCCCCTGCATCATCATTTCCATGGCCCGCCAGGCTCCCATCGCTGCTCGAAAACAGACCCTGCGGCGGCGGCCATGGCCGGCGGCAGAACGAAGCCGGCGACCGTGGCTGCAACGTCGTGAAGCGGACTCGGCTGGAGAGTAAATTCCGTGCGCCGAAGGAACCCTTGCCATTGCGCCTGCTTCGCCGGATCGCCCACGAATGTGGCGGTGAGCGCCACCGGCACTGCGGTCGGCAACGGTGTTCTCCTGCGTTCAAACGTGGCTCCGAAGGCCCGGGCGAGAACGGCACCGTCGAATGCCAGGGAGCCGGCGATCGCCCACAGATCGTAGAAGTCCTTCATGCGGCTGTTCGCCATCCCGAGCGCGACGAGCGCGTGGAGTTTCTCGGCGACAACAGTCTCAGCCGGATAGGTGCGGAGCTTCGCGCGAGGCATATCGAGGAGTGACGGGTATTCCAGATCCAGAACGCCCGGCGTGATTGCATCGCCGTACCCGATGTCCACGTGGATCGCGAGGCGGGCACCCGCGATCATCGCGGTCATCGTCATCCGCGCGCCTTGGTACTCCTGGTCCTCACGCGCCGCCTCGACCCTGAGCGTGTCGGCGAGGAACGTGACGCCGTCATCCTCGACAACGACCGAGCAGACCTCGCGGATGGCCCGTGCGAGCAACTGCGGCTCTGGGTCGCCCGAGCCGAGCAGGTCGAGATCCGCGGTCGTGCGGTACGGTGCAGTGGCCCAGACGGCAAAGAGCATCGCGCCCTTGAGTACGAATCGTTCCCGATGCCGGGACAGGCTCAGTCTGTACAGCAGCCGCTCAATCGCGTAGCGTGTCATCACGAGTTGTACGTTTGCGGATCGCGATCGAGCCTGCTGAGTCAGGCGCTCGCGAACCGACGCGGCCATGTTGCGCGGCCGTTCGCGACTCGGGCTCATACCATCGCCTCGAGATAGGGACGCATCACGTTCCGAACGCGGCAGACCGATGCAAAACGCCAGAGTTCGTCCACTGTCGCGCGCCTGTGCCGGAGGCAATCCCGTAGCGCCTCCATGGCGACGTCGAGCCCGACGCGATTCCGGTACTTGAAGCAGTCAGCGACCGTCTTCGCCGGCACAGTGATCGGCACCGAAACTCGCTCGATCACGTGCCGCGCGATGCCTGCCGTGAGAGCGTCCCCCCGAGAACGGACAATCTCCAGGGGAACGGGCGGGTTGCGCGGGGTCCATGCCTTCGAACCGATTAGTATCCAGACGGCGCGTGGCAGTTGCGTAGTGAGTTCGTGGAACTGCAGCGCCGACAGGAGGCACACGGTGGCCCCAGGCGCGACGCGGGCAGTCTCAGCAAGGCTGTGCGCCGCGGACAGTTCGGCATTTGGAACCTGATAGAGTCCTCGCGCCGTGCGCACAAGCAGCCCTCTGTCGCACATCCGGCGAAGGGCGGTGCGGGCGATGCCCGCGGTCTCGAAATCGCGGGTACGCGCAATACCCTGGCGACGAGCTACAGCGATGGCTCGCTGCTCAGGACTGCCGCGCCGCGCTGTTACATTCACAAGGTCTTTGCGCATAATGACCTATGTATTGTAACACCGACTCGCCCATTCCTACCGGGACCCAGCGACCGAAATCGCCACGTCACCACGGTCGGCGCGCGACCGGTGGAGTCGTCTTCCCGCGTCGTGCCGTTTCACGGTATATAACCTCAACTGACGTGAGGGATTATGCCTTCCAGTGGATAGTGAGGCAACAACTGCCCCCTCTCACGCCGCCCCGCACCACAGCTGCAAGTACCGTTGGTTGCGGCCCCCCGCAACCATCTTCGAGAGGGCCGAATCCATTGAGCCAATCATGGGTCCGGCCCTTTCCACCTCTGGTCGCGATTTCGGCCGCATCTAACAGCCATCTAACGATCCTCACCGGAGTGGGCTTTCCCTCCCGACGGCTAGTGTAGTGTCTCGAACGCTTCTTTACATTTGGCGACTTTGGCCAAGATCTGCTCCACGGATGCGGTCCATTTGAAGATTCTGGGATTCTGGTTGTGGTTGTCCAAGTACTCCTGAATCGCGGCGATCAATTCCGGCACGTTCTTGAAGACACCCCGGCGGATGCGCTTGTCGGTGATATCGCGAAACCATCGCTCGACCATATTGACCCAGGAACTCGACGTCGGGATGCAGTGCAGATGAAACCTGGGATGTCGTGTGAGCCACGCTTGCACGCGCGGATGTTTGTGGGTCGCGTAGTTGTCCGCGATGATGTGCAGGTCCAGGTCGGGTGGGGTTTCGACGTCGATCGTGTTGAGGAAGCGGATGAACTCCTGATGTCGATGGCGTGGCATGCACTCGCCGATCACCGTGCCATCCAGCATGCTGAGAGCCGCAAACAACGTGGTCGTACCATTCCGCTTGTAATCATGTGTCATCGTCCCACAGCGGCCCTTCTTCAAGGGGAGCCCGGGTTGGGTGCGATCGAGCGCCTGGATTTGGCTCTTTTCGTCGACGCACAGGACCAGGGATTTGTCCGGGGGATTCAGATACAGTCCGACGACGTCGTAGAGCTTATCGACAAAGTGTGTATCTCGGCTGATCTTGAAGGTCTTGGTGAGATGCGGCTTGAGGCCATGTTGCTTCCAAATACGCTGCACGCTGGCCGGGCTGATACCTTGCGCGTCGGCCATCGTGCGCACGCTCCAGTGGGTTGCCGCCGACGGCGTGGTGCGCAGGGTCGCGTGGATGACCGCCCGCACTTTCTGTTCGGGGATGCTGGGCAGGCGACCGGGGCGCGGCGCGTCCTGTTCCAGCCCCGCCACGCGCAACGCCAGAAAGCGTTCGCGCCACAGTTGCACGGTTGGCCGAGAGACACCCACCTCACGCGCGATGTCCTGATTGGCCATCCCGTCGCTGGCCAGTATCACGATTCTCGCACGCTGCATCAGACGCAAAGGGAAACTCCTCCCTCGTTCCCAGGTCGCGAGGGTGGCGCGCTCATCAGGAGACAGTACGACCGGTGGCGCGGTTCTCATGCCGAGAGCATAGCTCCCGACGAAGCTGTATGTAAAGTTATGTGTGAGACACTACACTAGCATGGGGGCCGACCGTCGCCGCCCTGCATTTGGTGGTTGGCATGCTTGGCGCCGCCCTGCTGGTCGAAGTCGCCTTCTTCGATCTTCGCTCATTGCCGTTCACCTGTGCCTACGGCTCGACGGGGACGCTAAAGTTCACCTGGCCATTGTATTTCGGAGCGTTCCTGCTATCCACGGTCGGTTTCGGCCGGTTGGAGGCTTGGGCCATTGAGACGCCGTCGCGAGCCGCGTCGCTCGTAGCAACGCTGCTCCTGGCTGTCCTCGTGGTTGCCCTCTATCGCACGCGCCGAACGCGGGCCTTGACCGAGGTCGCCTCGCGGTGCCGGTGGATTCGTCCGGACCAGGCCTCGGTATCAGGGCGTGATCTTGCGGCGCATGAGGACACCCGAGTCGACGGTCTGGCCCGTGCGTGAGATGGCACTGAAGTACATCTGGTCGCCGATGATTTCGGCCGCCAGGAACGCCTGATCGGTATCGAACCCTTTCGCCGTCAGGCCGCTCTGCCGGTCGATGTTACCTTTCCGCAGTTCGCCCCCCGATCCGACGACGAAATACGCGATCCCCTGTTGCGGTTTCACGCGTTCATAGAAGTGGTCGTGCCCGCTGAAGGCGACGCTCACGTTGTACTTCACGAAGAACGGCTCGAGCACTTTGCGCAGACTCAGATCGGAGCCGTGCATTTCGCCTGACGAGTAGATCGGTTCGTGAAAGACGGCGATCTTCCAGTCGCTGCTCGAGGCCTTGAGCTCATTCTCGAGCCACTGGAACTGCTCCGGCGTGGGGTAGGTGGCCTCGAGCAAGAAGAGGCAGATTTCCGGCCTCGGGTTGACGGTGTAGTAGAGCTTCCCGCCCATGTTGAACAGCTTGTAGTAACGCTGTTCGCGGGCGTCGTGGTTGCCGAGCGACGCGTAGAACTTCACGCCGGCATCGAGGAGCGGCTTGTAGGGAACCTCGAACTTCGTTTTGAAGTCTTGCGGGCGCTCCGATCCGAGCAGGTTGTCCCCGACCGTCACGACCGTGTCGAACTTGAACCGCTCGTGGAGTTTGGCCATTTGCCCGGCGAGTTGGTACTGCGCCGGGGTGTTGTCGCCGAAGTCCCCAAGCACGGCGAACTTGAACGAGCCGTCCGTGTTCGGAAACGGGGCTATCGGTACGGCAGGCGCCTGCCTGGCATCGAGACGGGCGCCGCCGGTGATGATGCCGCTGTCGCGGTAACCGACCCCGGCCACGACGAAGAGGCCCAGGAGAACGATGAACGGTAGGTGACGCGTGCGCATGATGTCCTCTGTCTCCGGTTACTTCGGGATGGCGTTGTCGATAAAGTCCGCAATGACATGGGCGTGGGTGTCCAGCAGGATCAGCCAGAGCCCGACGAACCGGTACTCGAGATCCTCAGTCAGCTTCGGCAGCGTCTGCAGGACCTCGGGCGGTACCCCGCTCAGGGGCACGGCGTCGGGGTAGCGGCCGTTTACGGTGAGCCTCAGCGCGACCGGGTCGACCGTGTTTTCTTCCAGGACCGACCTCCTCAACTTCCGGCCAACAGGCCCGGCAAAGACGGTCGCGAGCAGGCGTTTGACGACCGGGCGCGCCTCTGGCGTGAAGATGTCGCCGGGCTTCGCGGTCGCGCGGGCCGCGCGCATGAGCTTTTCAAACGTTCGCTGGTTCTTGTCGATCTGATCTGGCGTCGCTTCCGTCGGCAGTTTCGGCAGTGATCGCTCGAGCTTCACGTGCAGCGCGACGTATTCCTTTAGACGGACGTTCATCGTCGCAAGCGCCTCCGCGTCCGCCGGGGTCAACGGCCCGACGACACGCTCGGTCGCGGGCGCCGACGCCGGGGACTCGGTGGTTGCCGGAGACGCAGGGGGAATGCCGTCGTGTGAGCATGCGCCCAGCGTCAGGATGGCCACCGCGACAACACTCATGATGTTCCGTATTGCAGACATGCATGTCTCCTCTCTCAATATTGGCGTTTGCCAGGACGGTACCGCAATTACTCTCGCCCACGCCGCCACGGGCGACGACGATCCGCGATCCGACCCACCCACGATGCGGCAATCGCCGACGGGGGTCTGTGCAGTTGAGAACATGTGCACCCGGCGGAGTCGTGGATTCCGGCCGCGCCGCTCATGACGTCTTCGGCGGGCCGACCTGGAAACCTGACCCGCGTCATCCCGCCATTCCCCGTTTGTCGTCAGGCCCTGTGCCGTGAGGCCTCTTGTTGAACCGCCACTACGATCTGCACAACGAGGCGTATGGGTATCTGGCGGACGTGACGATTGGCGGCCGGACGCTCACCGCGATCGGCGCGCTCCAGGCAAGTTCGACTGGGCCGTCAAGACGTTCTCGTTCCTGCTGCGGGACAACAATGACGTGCGCTGCGACATGGATTTCGTGACTATAGGAAGCATGAGAGCAGTCTCCGCTCGCCTTCCGCCAGCCAGGCACAGTCGGCGCACAACCGTCGACATCCAGAACTCGTTCGCCTGGTTCTACACGCTGGAGTGTTCGCGATTCACGTACGCCGCCATGACGAGAGCCATGACGAGAGCGATCACCGCGATCAGCAGCGCGCGCAAGTAGGCGACGATGCCGAGGATGAACGCCTCAAAGAGCCACGTCCCGGCAATGCTCACCCCAAGAAGCACCAGGGCGACACCAGCCCACCGCTGACTCCGCCACACGCCGAACGCGGCCGCGAGGGCACATACGGCCTGAAGGACAAAACCCATCAGCAGCGCCGGCACGGGAGGTGCGACCAGCAACCCGGGCACGTAGCTGGCGGCACAGATGCCATATCCCAACAGCGCGACAGCAATCAGGAGCAGCGTGGTGGAGCGGTTCATTCTGGCCTCCTCATTCGTCAGCCACGAGTTCAGTCCCCCGTTGCAGTCGGAGGAATCGAGGAGGGCTGACGCCCCGGACGCCACTCACCATGATCGGGGTCGACGTCCGATGCTGTACCAGGTTGAACAGCCGCTATCGCATGGCCTTCCTCTTCGCTGGACGCTGACTATCTGTCTTCGATAGGCCGGCTTCCGAGAGCGCGATGGCGATGGCCTGTTGCCGATCCGTGACCGTCGGCCCCTTCTTGGAGCCGGAGTGCAACGTGCCCTCCTTGAACTTGTGCAGTTCGCCCTTCACCCGTTTCTGTTGTGCCTTCTTCGGTGCGCTCGGTTTCAGTGTTGGCATAACTCACTCACATTCATACCTCACCGCAAGGCACGTGGGACGCTAGCAAACCGCGATGTGCGGGCACGATTAGGTATTCAAGAATCCCCTGGCAAGCGCGCCGGCGATGCGATCGTCATCGGGGGCCGCGTGCCACACGGCCTCGAGAACCTCCCGGCGATCGTTCATCGGACGATAGGACGCATAAACCGGGTCTCCGCTCGCCTTCCGCTGGGCAGGTTCACGCAACGCCCGCTACCAGACCTCGCCTTGGCAGACACTCCCCGGGCACGGGGCCGATAATGGCCGCTGCGGCCGGGTTGTCAAGGCGCATTCCGCGGCGCATTCCGCGGATTCGCGCGGGTCACCTCTTACCAGCAGCACGTGCGGCGGTTGCCCGTACGACGGTCGGGCGGACCTCCGGCGACGCGGACGTTGCGGGCTCGACATGGAACTATGCTGCGGGCCCCGTGCTCGTGCTTGTCTGACGGTGGGCTGGGATGTATATTGACCTTGCGCAGATCAACATTCAGGAGAATCCTATGGCGCTACAAATAGCCAACCCCGTCGTCGTGGCGAAGGTCGAGCGGCTCGCCAAGGCCACGGGCCTGACGAAAACGGCGCTTGTCGAGCGGGCTATCGATCGCCTCGCCAGCGAAACCCTCGGGGCAGCCGACCCGGCGCGAAATGCCGCGCCGATGGCCGCGCTGTTGGCCCAACTGGACCGCATTCCCGACCGCCCGGATGCGTTCGATCCGTTGCAGTGGGATCCTCTGGGCTTGCCGACATGATCGTCGTGGACACCTCGGCCATCGTGGCGATGGCATTCGCGGAGCCCGAGCGCGACGCCTTCGTCCGAACCATCCAGCAAGCCGACAAGGCCTTGATCAGCACGGTGTCGGTGGTCGAAGCACGCATGGTCGTGCATGGCCGGCGCGGGCAGCGAGCGGTGGTGCTGCTGGACGATCTGCTGCGGCTGCCAGCCTTCGAGATCGTCGCGCCTGGACTGCCCGAGATGGACGCGGCCTACTCGGCCTTCGTGGCCTTCGGCAAAGGCAGCGGCCACCCTGCCGGCTTGAATTTCGGCGACGTGTTCAGCTATGCGCTGGCCAAGGTGCGCGGCCTGCCTTTGCTGTACAAGGGTGATGATTTCGCCCAGACCGATGTGGTCAGCGCTGGGCCTGATGTGGCGGAACGAACACGGAGAAACACTCAGGCGGCCTGTGGGGGCAGTCCGCCTGGCCGTTCGTGACGGCGCTTACTATACCCCGGACTCGTGACAGATCAGGTCACGCGTGGTTGTAGCAGCCGTATGAAGAGACTGACAGAAGGGGGAGCGAGCGTGTCCTGAGGACACCCCGCCCCATCACGATTCGGACTTACACCACGCGGGAGTGCATGGAGGCACTCTGGCACGTGCCGCGTCGCGTTTGACAGGAAAAGCGCGCGGTTGTTGAAATTCGATTCCACCGACATCCCGCTCCACTTCTTGCGCCTGCGTCGCCGTCCAACCGTGTCGGGCTCACGCGCAGCCGCTGTTCGCAGACACGGGCGGCGGTGGCGCGCAACGCCGCGACAACCGGCCTTCACTCTATCCCAATGAGAAGAACTCCGGTCCCTTCTCCATTCTCAAGATGGCCGGCCGCTCCGAGTCGACGACCCAACTGTGCCATTCGAACTCCTCTTCCAGACCCGGAACGAAGCTCTTGAACGTCATCTTCGGCCCAGTCACCGCAACTTCGACGTACCGAGAACGGAAATGACCCTCGAAGCTGACAACGGATACGTCGCCGCCGCTATCGACTGCTCCTGCCGCAAGCGCTGACCGGGCTGCGCTCGCGGCGATTTCGGGATTGGACATGAAGGTCGGAAGCCAGTTTCGAAACTTCTCCTCCGGCGTTCGGCGCCGAGAGTATGCCACAAGAATGAAACGTTGGATCTGGCGGCAGTCTCTTGGCTGCGCGGGACTAACCTGAGGTGTGAAACTCGCTCGATGCTGCGACAGACTCTCCAGTCACCATGGGTGTGCAGAATCTCCGGAGGGGGAACAGTGCGCTTTGGAGGGTGTTCCCCCACCCGTTCCCCCTGCGTCACATTTTCCACGGCCCGCCAGGCTCCCATCGATGCTCGAAAACAGACCCTGCGGCGGCGGCCATGGCCGGCGGCAGAACGAAGCCGGCAACCGCGGCTGCAAGTGTCGTTGGTTGCGGGCCCCCGCAACCATGAAGGCCACAGGGCTGAACCGTGTGGCTTTTTCCATTTGCGCCCCGGGGATTTGAACCCATATTTGCCGGCAACTACCCTGAGCCTGACCCCAAGGCGGGGTGCTAGTCCCCCTTGGCAGGGGCGTTCACGATTTCGTTGGCGATCGCGGCTGCGTCCCGGACGTAGCTCTGGCAAGCCGTGAACAATTCTTTCGGATCGCGTCCTCCGAGCATTTCTCTGGCCGCTTTCTGGCCCTCGGGCGTGCTCTGATTCCCAAGGAGCTTCTTGAGCGTCTCGGGATTGCGTATATCAATCTTGCCCAGATCGAAACCTGTCAGGTCCGGGCAATTGATCGACTTGTGCTGCGCTTTAAATCGATCGGCGAGATCGCGCACCAGGATCGCCGTCTGCATCGATGCCGGACCCAATCCGCCATGCTTCAGTCCAATCGCCATGATCCCACCGGCGACGGCACCGCAAACGCCTCCGAGGTACATCCCGCCGCCGAAGCCCGCGGAAACTTTCACGGCCGTCTGATAATCCATGCCCATCTGCTCGGCAACTGCCGAGAATACGGCTTGCGCTCAAGAATGCCCTTTCATGAAGCGGCCGGCGGCCACATCGACGACATTCCCTGCCTGTTTGTCCTGGACCCTCCCGGCAGGTTTCGGTTCGGCCTGACGTGCCGCCGCCCCGGCCCCCCCCAGAACAAGCACTGTGCCCATGGCCCCCAGACCTTTCAAGCTTGCTCGCCTCGACACGGAGTGTTTCTCGCTCATTCCCTGACCTCCAGCGACTCTGTCGTGTGATTCGTGCGGACACGGACGCAACGGACACGGCCGTCAGGTTGTGGGACCGGGCGCTCGACACCGATCCACGGTATGGGACGGATTACGCGGCCCCGAAGTTCCCGCGGCGGGAACACCTGTCGGCCTTGGGCTTTGGGAATCAGGCCCACCGGACGGACTCGGCAACCAACGTCAGACCATCTTCCGGCGCCTGGAACTGGCAAAGCTCGACGAAGATTCAATTCAGTGCGTCAGCCGAGGTGTCGCCGAATCCGAGCAGGTCGACGTCTGACGGATCAGCTTCGTCGGCGCCTGGCGCCGGCAGATCGCCGCATGATCCGCTTCAGTTCGGCGGCCGCCTCTTCGGCGAACTCAATCACCAGCTCGATGTGCTGGGTGAGCGCGTCCGGAGCCCGCAGCGCCTTCAGCGTCTCGGAGCCCGCCGCGACAACCAGTCCGTCGTCTACCGCCAGCCGGCACACGCCCGGCACGCTCGCGTTGATTTCCAACATCGCGTTCATCAGCACGAACACCTGGTCCCGATCGTCCGGCAGTTCCATGACCTTCGATTCGACCCGCAGATAAAGGTCGCCTTCGAGCTCCTCCACACACACGTAGGCCGGCGTGTCCTCGAACGGCAGGTATCGGCCGCCGCGTTTGTCCGCCAGCTTGAGCGGGTCCTTAATGCCGGCTCCAACCAGGAAGGCGTCGATCTCAGCTTCGGTCGCTTTCTTAATCGCGCGCTTGTCGACCACCGACAGCTTCCGGGTGCTGTCGAGTCGATCGAAGGCGGATGGGCGGGTCTTGTGGGTTTGGCGTGCTGTCATGAACGGCCCTCCAGAGGCGCATCAGTATCTTGTCAGAGTTGGGCACAACCGTGCTATACTGCTTTACGTTCCGCTTTGAGTCCCGCCGCCGACGGCACGCCTCGTGGTTTGCCGCTCCCGTCTACTTCAAAGCTACCGGTCGCGCGACCCGCTCGTCTCTGTGATATCTGCAGACCCGAAGGCGACCTCATCCGGTACGTGAACACCTCACGGCGCTGCATGCGGCGTAACGGCGGGAATCGGTTCTACGACAGTCTAGGAGAGACGACGATGGCTATCAACGGCACGATCAAGCGACTGGTGAGCGACAAGGGTTTTGGGTTTGTCGCCGCAGAAGACGGCAGCGAGTACTTTTTCCACCAGTCAGCGTGCACGAACACGCGATTCGACGACCTGCGCGAAGGCCAGGCAGTGACCTTCGAGCGTGGTCAGGGGCCCAAGGGTCCGCGCGCTGAGAACGTCAACGTCGCCTAGTTTGGCCGACGCACGGCGGGCCGCCTGAGCCCGCTCGTACTCAGATAATCCCACAAGAGCCGCCCGTGCGCTTCGCGCGCCCGGGCGGTTTTTGTCGTTTGACCGGGCGAAATCAGCCCGCGCCAGGGCCGGACGGCGTCCGATACACGCCCTGGTACGCCGGCGGCAGCAGTGCAGCCAGCGATCGCATGATCCCGTCGGTGTGGCGCCTCAACTCGCGCGGCCCGGCGGGCCCGAACGGCACGTGCACGGCCGACCCGAACCGCACTTCGAGGCGAACCCGCCTCAGCCGCAGCCACGACCTCCAGGCCCGCTCCTGTCCCCACAGGACGGCTGGCGTCACTGGCACGCCCGAGTGCGTCGCCAGATACGCGATGCCGCTGTGTGCCCTGATCAGGCCGCCCGTGCGGCTCAGTTTGCCCTCGGGGGCGACGGCCAGCGCGCCGCCGTGCCGAAGCACCAGGAGCGCCTGGTCGAGCGCGGCGTGGTCGGCTGTTCCCCGTGAGATGTAGATCACGCGGCCGATGTTCAGCAGCCAGCCCAGCACGGGCTTCCGCTCGAACTCCTCGGCCACCAGCAGGATGGTCCGCCGCGGCAGGACGGCGAGCATCCAGACCGCGTCCAGAATGTGCAGGTGGTTGCTGGCGACGAGCGCGGGCCCTGATACCGGACAGTGATCAAGACCCTCGACATGGACGTCGCTGGTCACCTTGACGAGGATCCGAATGACCGCCCTGATGGCACGTTCAAGCGAAGGGGTGCGGTGGTAATCGATCGCGGCGTAGTCGATCGCATCGGAGCTTCGCCGGCGGCGAACCGCGCGGGGCGGCCGGTCGTCGGCCACTGGCCGGGCGAGCCGGTTGGCCAGGACGTTGATACTGACACCCGCCTGCAGCACATCATCCGGCAGCTGCCTTCCCAGCCAATCGGAAAGTTCGCCGGCAATGGTCGCCGCGGTCAGCGAGTCGAGGCCGTAGAACGTGAGGGCGCGATCGACATCCATCGTGACCGGATCGAGCCGTAGTTCGGCCGCGACCGCCGCCAGCAGCCAGGTGACGATGTCCTCGTGGGACCGGCCGGCGCTTCTCATCTCGCCTGCCAGCCTTCGAGCGCACCCCGAGCGCACTCGTACCCCACTTGGGCAATCGCGTCGAGTTTGTCCCAGTCGAACATGCCGAACTGTTCGACCGCCGGATTGAGCAGCAGATCGATGTCGTCGGTCACGCGTTTGCGTTCGCGGGCGCTCGCCAGCATCGTCGTCCGCATGATGATGGAGAGGATGCCAGGCACCTTGCGGTGCCGGCGGTTCAGCAGCAGGTTCCACCCCGAAATGGCCTCGGGATACGGACCGGTGATGGCGAGATCCTTCTCGGGTGTCACGTTGACGGCGACCACCGGCCCCCCCACCACCTTCTTCATGATGTCGGCGGGCAAATTGTTGAGCACGCCGCCATCGATCAGCAGCGCCCCTTTGTCGTGCACGGGAATCGCGATGCCAGGCAGCGACATGCTGGCGCGCGTCGCGCGGGCCAGCCGGCCATCCTGGTGGATCCGCAGTTCGGCGTTGGTGAGGTCGGCCGACACGCAGAAGTAGCGCAGCCACAGGTCCGGAATGTCGATCGTGCCGAACATGGCGGCCACCATCGCATCGAGCCGGCGACACGCGAGCAGAGCCACGACCGGCAGGGTCTTGTCCTTCAGCGGGTTGTTGACGATCCAGTGATGCCGGTTGAGGGCCAGCATGGCAGCCGGGTCCAGATCCATGGCGCACTGCCCTGCGATGATGGCACCCATGCTCGTGCCGCCAACGGCGTCGATCGGCACGCCTGCCTCGCGAAACGCCCGAATCACGCCGATGTGCGCGAACCCGCGCGCGCCCCCGCCGCCGAGCACCAGTCCGACTGCGCGGCCGGTCAGAAACCGCACCACCCGATCGTATTCGCCGGTAACGCTCGGGCACACGTGATGGTGCGACACCGCCCCCGTCGCCGCGAGCCACGCGGCGGTTCCGCTCGGCGTGGCCGTCGTCGCGTGCAGCAGGACCAGCTCGACCGGCGGCAGTCCGTCTCGGAGGCTCAGGTCGAGCGACCAGGACACCAGCCGGTCGTGGTCGGGACGCGTATCACCGTCGGCCACGATCAGGGCGCGATCGGCCTGCCGGACGCACCTGGCGGTCCAACGCGTGGACGTGGCATCGGCGACATAGAGCGTGTGGGCGTGCTGCCGCTCCTGATCGTCGAACCAGCGGGAGGCGGCGAGCTCGTCCAGGCCACGGGTGGCCTGCTCGACCTTCGATCCGGTCAGCACCAGCGTCGTTCCGATGCGTTCGAAGGCCGCCGCGAGCTGTTCGACCACGCCTCGATGGCGATCGCCGCCACCGGCGCTCAGGACAGCAATCGTGGCGATCCTGGCTGGCGGATACGTTCCCCTGTTTCGGTCCTGCAGGCGGGCGATGATGCGTCGGGTGACCGCGAGCATGGCCTTGGGATTTCGGTCGGTGACTCGCTCGAATGCCTGCGTCGAGAGCTTGACGAGCGTCGTGTCGCGGATCGCGCGCACGGTGAGCGAACGGGGGTCGCCGGTGAGCACGGACATCTCGCCCACGACCTCGCCCTGCGAGATTTCGCCGACGACGACAGGCGATCCGTCAGGCACCTCGATGATGGCCTGGAGGCGGCCCGTGATGACGACGAACAGGGCATCGCCGACGTCGCCGCATCGGAAGAGCAGCTCCCCGCCCGGTACGTGAACCCACGACACCTCCCTGGCAATGCCCTGCCGGGTGGCTTCGTCGAGGTTCCTGAACAACCCGTCGCCGCCCGACGCCTGGTCGATCGCCCGGAGCGCCGCGTCGATGTCGTCCGTCATGATGGGTGGTCTCAGAGACGGCCCCTGA
Organism: Acidobacteriota bacterium; assembly: GCA_026393755.1. Classification (NCBI taxonomy): domain Bacteria; kingdom Pseudomonadati; phylum Acidobacteriota; species Acidobacteriota bacterium. The sequence continues at coordinate 76,018 of JAPKZO010000024.1, read as the reverse complement.
AGGCGCCGTCAAGATACGCCCGGCGGCAGGCGTGGCGCTGAATCTTGCCGCTGGACGTGCGGGGAATTCCGCCCGGCCGAAGAAAAACCATATCATACACACCGATCTCGTGCGCCTCGGCCACCGCCTGGCGCGCCAGGCCGATCACTTCCTCGACATCGAGTTCCCTGGCCTCGCGTTCGAGTTCCTGCGCGACCACCAGGCGCTCCTCACCCTCCACGTTCACGGCGAAGGCCGCACAGCCGTTCTGCCGAAACGCCGCGTGGCACGCCTCAACCGTCAGTTCGATGTCCTGCGGATAGTGGTTCTGGCCCCTGATAATCAGCATGTCCTTCAAGCGCCCGTTGATGAACAGATCGCCGTCCAGGATGAACCCGAGATCGCCCGTCCGCAGAAACGGCCCGCGCCCCGTGTCGGCCAGCGTCGCGGCAAAGCTGGTTGCCGTCCTCTCCGGAAGCTGCCAGTAGCCGGAGGCAACGGTCGACCCACCCACCCACACTTCGCCAACCGCGCCGTCGCCGAGGGCGCGACTTGTCGCGGGATCGGCAATCACCACCTCGGTGTCGATCTCGGAGCGCCCGCAGCCGACCAGCGTCCTCGCCTGCGTGTCGTCGGACGGCCGGGCTTCGACACGCCCGAGATCGAGCGCATCCCCGTCCACGCGCGCGTACCGAACCGGCTCGCCGCGACGCGAAGACGTCACCTTCAGCGTCGCTTCTGCCAATCCGTAGCCTGGGCAGAACGCCTCCTCGCGGAACCCGCACGACGCGAAGTACGCGGCGAACTGCTTCAGCGTCTCGGCGCGAATCGGCTCGGCGCCGTTGATCGCGACGTGCCAGTGGCTCAGGTCCAGCCGGTCGCGATCGGCCGCCTTGATCTTTCTGGCGCACAGGTCGTAGGCGAAGTTCGGCGCCACGCTATGCGTCACCCCGAACGTGGTGATGGCCTGCAGCCACCGGACCGGCCGTTGGATGAAGGTGATCGCTGGCATCAGGTATCCGGGAATGCCGGCGAAAAGCGGCTCGAGCACGCCGTACACCAGCCCCATGTCGTGGAAATGCGGCAGCCAGGACAGAATCACGCTGTCTGGCTCGTGGCGCCAACCGTGGTGCATGTCGAGCAGGTTGCGCAGCAGGTTGTGGTGCGTGACGATGACTCCCGTCGGAGCGGCCGTCGAGCCAGACGTGTACTGCAGGTGGGCGACCGTCGAAGGCGTTGGCTTCCAGTGGCGCCAATCGGCCTGCCCCGCCGGATCGACTGAATCGGTCGCCAGCCAGGCCATGCCCGGGTTCAGCCCGGCGAGAGGGGGCGGCGCTGTCCCGGCGGGAAGCATCGACGCGGGTGCAAGGCCGAGGGCCGGGGCGGCATCTTGCACGATCGAACGGATTCGCGGATCGACATCGTGGCCGCGCGGCGGATAGACCGGTACGGCGATCACGCCGGCGTGGAGGCAGCCGAGAAACGCGCAGACGAACTCCAGGCCGGGCGGGTACAGCAGCAGCGCGCGACTTCCAGGCGGCAGGCGCTCCTGCAGTTCGGCGGCGATGGCCCTCACGCGAACGCCCAACTCGGCGTAGGTCAGTTCCTTCGTGACCGCCAGCCCGTCAGGCAGGAAACGGAACGCCGCGCGATCCGGTGTCTCCGTCTCGCGCAGGCGGAGCAGTTCAGTCAGGGTCGCGACGTCTGCAGAATTCACGTGCCCTCCGGCCTCTACTGTATCCCGTGCTCGTGAGGCGGGGTCAGTACCGACTTTCCACATAGGAATTCATCTCTTCAACGCGATCAACTTCGTCACGACGTTAGAATCAGCCACCTGGTAGCCGGTCGGCATGCCTGTATTCACGCGCGTCTGGTTGACCCGAACTTGGACAACCAGCACAACACAACACGATGTCCCGCGCCTGTCTCCGGCAGGGTTCTGACTTCGCGTCTTCGATGCGGTCGGCCATCGACCACTCGCGACGTGGGTCTCTCTGGTTCTCTCTCCGGATTCGATCCGCGCCACGTTCGCCCTCTCCCGCACGGCCGCGGCCCGTGCGGCGCAATCCTGAACCGGAACCTCAACATCCTCCACGTGTACCTCGTCTACTATCACGACTACGTCGAGGGCCGCGGCATCATCTCGTCGATGGCGGGCGGCTGGAAGTTCGTCGAGCGACGCCCGGGGGGGAAGAAGGGGCGGGATTGGGAATTCAGGGTTCGGGATTCGGCAGGGCGGGGGCCTCGTGCTGGAGGCCGGGCTGGAGCCCGGCGATTCCAGGGGTGTCACGCTGACCAGCTGTCCGATCCGTTGCGAGCCTGGGATCGCCACGCTCCAGCGTGGCTCCTGGGTGATGCTGGCTGCGTGCGTTGTCAGATCAACTGCCGACTCGTCAGCTCATCCTTGACGTACGCGTAGTAGATGGGTGCCGCGACCAGTCCGGGCAAGCCGAAGGCGGCCTCCATCACCATCATCGCCAGCAGCATCTCCCACGCTCGCGCGTTGATCTGGCTTCCGACAATCCTGGCATTGAGGAAGTACTCGAGCTTGTGGATGACGATGAGGAAGACGAGCGACGAGATCGCCACCGAGACCGATACGCTCACGCTCACGAAGACGATGAGCGTATTGGAGATGAGATTACCAACGACCGGCAGCAGCCCGGTCACGAACGTGACCAGGACGAGCGTCTTGGCGAGCGGGACATGGACGCCGAAGAGCGGAAGCGCTACAAGCAGGTACGCACCGGTGAGCAGTGTGTTGATAGACGCAATCCGGACTTGAGCGAATACGACTCGACGAAACGCGCGGCAGAGGCGACGCGCGCGTTCCTGGAGCGCTGAGGCCAGCGGACCAGGCGTGAGGCCCGGCTCCACCTCACGCAGCGCAACCAGCGCGCCAACGACCAGCCCGACCAGTATGTGGGCGAGCACGCGACCGGTGTGAGCGCCGAACTGTTCGACCTCGCTGGTATGCCCGCGCAGACCTTGCACCAGGACCGTCTTCAGCTCCTCGATGTCGCCTGGAAAACTTCCGACCACCGACGCCGGCAGTACGGCGCGCCATCGATCGAGGATCTCCCCCATCTTCTTGAGGAATGTCGGCAGATTGCCGGCGTCGCTCCTGGCAAACGCCACGATCCCGATCCCCACAAGCACGATCGCCAGCACGACGAACGTCGCCAGCAACGCGACGGCGACTAGTTTGCGTCGCTTCCGATGGATACGGAAGATCTTGAACCGCGGCGCAAGAACGTGCACGAGTTCGTGGACGAGCAGGCCGGCCAGAAGCGCGGGCACCAGGTGCAGGCCCAGAATCAGCACGAGGGCAATCCCAGCGAGAATCCAGGCGGCACGTTCGCACGGGTTAGCGTGGCGGCGGTCGGAAGTCAGTTCCATAGCCCTGATCCGCTGTGACAGAAGACCCGGAGACGGTGACGAGTCGGCCGGTCGGAGTCTGCTTCTACTCCACCGGGGTCGCGCCTGTCCAGCGTCGACTCGCCGGGGTAGTGGTCAAGTGTCATTCTTCAGGATCGCCGAATGGCATGGGGCTTGTCTCTCTGACTTCTAGCTGTGCCTTCGGAGCCCGTTTAAAAGTGACGCTCGTCTGGGCCGGAGGCCGGTCAATCGTCTTGCCGGTCAGCATGTCTTCCACGGTCAGGATCTGCAACCGCGCGTGCTTGCCCCACGGAGACGTGTAGAACCCGGCGCTGGCGCATTCTTTCCGCATCGGCGTTGTCGGCTCATCCATGCAGAGCAGGACACCGATCTCGGCCTTCTGGCGATCCATGACGCCGAGGAGATCTCGCAGATGGCACACCGTCACGTGTCCGGCCTTCACCGACAGGACGATCTGTTTCGTCTTCGCGGTGTCGCCTTCGTGGAAGTAGATGCGGCCGTCGATTCCGTGGTCCGCACCTTTCTTGCCTTCGACGGGTCGCGCACCTACCAGTCCAAGCGCCCACCACTGGAACTGGTATGGGTCGTCTGTGGCCAGCTTCGCGGCGTCGGGCAGAGATACCGGCTCACCAACGACTTCGTATTTCGCCCGTGCGCCAAACGCGTCCGCCAAGCGATGCCGAATCAGACTGATCGCTAGTGTCGTGATGTCGATCCCGACCCAGTGGCGGTGTAACTTCTGCGCGGCGGCGATCGTCGTTCCGCATCCGCAGAACGGGTCCATCACGACGTCGCGTTCGTTCGAGCTGGCCGAGATGATCCGTTCGAGTAAAGCTTCCGGTTTTTGCGTCGGATAGCCGAGTCGTTCCTGTGCTTGGGAGTTGATCGGTGGGATGTCTCCCCAGAAGCTACCAATAGGCTGGCCCTTCTCAGTCGAAGGTCGCAGCTTCCGGCGCACTCCGTTCTTTGTCCAATTCAGATTACCCTGTCGGTCGATTTCTTCAAGTACTGACCGTTCGACGCGCCAGCCAGCAGGCCCGGGTGTGAATCCCTTGTATTCATAGACGAGATTCGGCCGCGGTCCCATGCTGTCAGACCGGAGCATCGGGCCATCCTCGTACGGCCCGTACTCGTCAGAATGCGAGTACTTACCGCCCAATTCCTCGGCGCTCAGCGCGGTGCGAATCCGATCCAAGTAGATCGGGGCTGACGTGGACTTTGTGTAGTAGAGGATCGTGTCCGTAAACGGGCTAAACCGCGTCAGTCCGTGCTGTGATCCCTTCGGGTTCTTTGATCGCAGCCAGATTATTTCGTTCCGAAAGTGAGCCGGGCCGAATACCGCGTCGAGGAGTATCTTGAGATAGTGACTGGCGGTCGAATCACAATGCAGATACAGACTGCCCGTCGGCTTCAGCGCGCGGCGCATCTCCACGAGGCGCGGCGCCATCATCGCGACGTAGGCCATCATGTCGGAGTCACCCAGAAACGTCCGAAACGCCTGCATGGCCTCCGATACCTTGCCGCCCGCCTCGATGACCTCCTGACAGGCCCGCGCCGCGCTGTCGTCCCACTTCCACGTGTCCCCGAACGCCTTGATCTGTGAGGCGGCCCGTGCCCCGTCCCGCTCGGCAAAAAGCACGTTGTAGCTCGCATTCGAGTTGAACGGCGGGTCGAGGTAGACGAGGTCCACACTCTCGTCATCAATGTGGCGCCGCAGCACGTCTAGGTTGTCGCCGTAGTAGAGCTGGTTCATGTCGGGCCGATTGTAGCCCGAGTCAGGCGCGTTCGAGCAGACTGACGGTTTCATCGAGACTCCACACGTGATTCGCGAGTCGGGCTTCCATCGCTGGAGTCACACCGAGCGTCTGATGAATCCGCGCGAGGTTGTAGTGCATATAGTGGATGGCAGCCGCCGCCGTGTGGTTCTCGACCTTCTTTGAAGATCCGTTCGTCAGGCGCGTGAACCGGCGCATGGACATCCGCATCGTGAGGTTCTGGCGCTCCACGTAACTTGTGCTGATGTGCTTCGACGTTCCGCCTGCCCGGCTCCGCGTTGTCGGGTTGGTTGGCTGGTGGTAAGCTCACCGCGACCTCAACGGCTCAGACGCCCTGTCGAGTACCCACGGAGGAATACGATGCGTCTCCCTCGCTACCTCTATGTCGTCCCGCTGGCGATGACGCTCCTCGTCACGGCGCTTCTCCCGACCTGGGCTCAGACCGGATCGGCACCGACAATCGCGCAGTTCCTCAGTTCCGCGTCGCCAATCGAGGTGGTGGCAGCCAGAAACGTGGATCGGATCGCGTGGATAGCGTTCGAAGAGGGGAAACGCAACGTCTACACGGCGGCGGCTGCGGCGTTCACGCCGGTTCGGCTGACGAACTACCTGAAGGATGATGGCGTCGATCTGACGGCCGTCCGCATCTCCGCCGACGGATCGACAGTGGTGTTCGTGCGAGGCAGCGCGGCCAATCGTGCGGGCTGGCACGCGAATCCGGCAAGCGACCCGAACGGCCCCGACGAGGCGGTCTGGGCGGCGCGCATCGCGAGTCCGGGCGTCTCGTGGCGGGTGGCCGAAGGCAGCAACCCGCAGTTGTCGCCGGACGGGCGGTGGGTCCTGATTGTCAGAGACGGCCAGATCTACCGCGCCGCTGTGACCCAGGTGAAGCCAGCCACCGAGATGGATCGAGGGGAGAAGCCGTTCATCACCCAGTACGGAACCAACAGTGGACCGTTGTGGTCGCCGGACGGGAACAGGATCGCCTTTGTGAGCAACCGTGGCGATCACAGCTTCGTGACGGTCTATCACGTAAAGACGCGATCGGTGACGTATCTGGCGCCGAGCGTGGACTTCGACACGAATCCGGTCTGGTCGGCCGACAGCCAGCGTGTCGTCTTCACGCGCCGGCCTGGCACGCCGTTCGGACAGCAGTCGCAGGCGGGCGGCGGCGGAATCGGGGTGCCGCCCGGACCGGCGTCTCAAGCGGCCGCGACGACGGGCCGGACGGGAGGCGGCGGACAGGGGCGCGGAGCAGGCTCGCCCGTCGCGGCAGCGGCGGCACAGGTGCCGGGCCTGGTGCGCGCGACTTTCAAGGGCGGATATACGCAGTCCATCTGGGTCGCGGATGCGGCCAGCGGCGAGGGCCACGAGGTCTGGCACAATCAACCCAACGACCGTCTCTTCGCGACCGTGAACAGCATCCGATGGGCGGGCGACCTCATCGTCTTCCCCCTCACCGTCGGTGGCGGACGCGGGGGGCGCGGTTCTGCGGCACCATCGACCGAGCCTCAGGCGGCGCTCGCCCTCCCGCAGGATGAGTGGGATCGGTACTACAGCCTCGACCTCACGAAGCCGAACACCTCGCCGGTGCTACTCACTACCACCGACGGCATCATCGAGGATCAGACCTCGGTGATCGTCTCGCACGACGGGAAGACGTTCTTCTATTGCACCAACGCGAAGGACATCGAGCGGCGGCACATCTGGGCCGTCCCGACCTCGGGCGGCGAGCCGAAACAAGTCACGACGGGCGCCGGCATCGAAACGTACCCGGCTCCGCTCGCGTCGGGCAAGACACTGGCGACGTTGAGCGCCACGTGGAACATGCCGCAGTCTCTCGGGATCTGGCCCCTCCAGTCCCCGGCGGCCGCGCAGAAGATCGTCTTCCCGACATCGCGCCCGGGATTTCCAACCGCGGCACACGTCGAGCCACAGCTCATCACAACGACCGCGCCGGACGGGCTCAAGATCCCCAATCAACTGTTTCTGCCCAAAGACATCAAGCCCGGCGAGAGGCGGCCGGCAATGATCTTCGTACACGGCGGACCGTCGCGGCAGATGCTGCTCGGTTACCATTACCGCTACGTCTACCACCAGTTCTACGCCACCAACCAGTGGCTCGCGGCTCACGGCTACGTCGTGCTGTCGGTCAACTACCGGAGCGGCGTCGGGTACGGGCGATCGTTCCGCACCGCCGCCAACACGGAGGCGCGCGGCAACTCGGAATATCAGGACGTGGTTGCGGGCGCGAAGTACCTGCAGTCTCGGCCGGACGTCGATCCCGCGCGCGTCGGTATCTATGGCCTCTCGTACGGGGGCCTGCTGACCGCTCAGGCGCTGGCCCGCAACTCCGACATCTTCGCCGCCGGCGTCGACTATGCCGGCGTGCACCTCTACGGCAGTTCGCTCGATCCAAACGATCTCTCGTATCAGTCGTCGGCCATCTCGCAGATCGACAAGTGGAAGTCGCCGGTGCTCCTCATCCAGGGCGACGACGACCGCAACGTGGCCTTCTCACAAACGGTCGGGCTCGTTCAGCTCCTGCGCCAGCGTGACGTCTACACCGAGCTCATCGTCTACCCGGACGATGTGCACGACTCGCTGCTCTACAGCCGGTGGCTGCAATTGCTTGGCCGGATGGACGGGTTCCTGCAGAAGTTCCTGGGAGCGGGAGCGTCGAAATAGACGCTGCCGGGTGAAGCGAGATCGCCGGATTATAGTGTCGGCTTGAAGATGCTCTTCGGCATCCGCACGTGGACGCCGAGATTCGGCTTGTCGACCAGTTGTGTGATGGCGACGTTGCCGGCGATGCTCGTGAGTTGATACGCCTGGTGAGCGGTCAGGCCCTTCGCGTCCACCAGGTAGTTCACCATCTCCTGGATGGCTGCTGACGTCGCGACCTTCAGGTCAGGATCCGTCGCCATGGCGATGTAGTCTGTCGGGGTCTCCGCGCGCGGCCAGGCCAGCTTCATGCCCTTCCGCACGGTGAGCTGCAGCCGGCCACGGAGCGACGTCTCGATCGCTGTCTGGTCGACCTCGCCATCGCCCTGTGCCGCGTGGCCGTCACCAACCTCGAAGAGCGCACCAGGCACGAATACCGGGATGTACACGATCGAACCTGCGATCAACTCGCGGTTGTCGATGTTGCCCGCGTGCCGGCCCGGCGGAACGCTGCTGACGCGGCCCAGTGCAGGCGCAGGCGCCACCCCCATGCTGCCGTAGAACGGCCGGAGCGGAATGACAATACCCGGCAGGTACGCAGCCGTCATCTTCTTCTTGTCGATCGGGATGATCTTCATGCCCGCGGCCTTGTCGCAATTCTCGGGCACGAACCCGCTGCAGCCGTTGTAGCCGTAGTCAATCGGGAAATCGATCGAGAGAATCTTCACCTCGAGCGCGTCACCAGGTTCGGCGCCTTCGACGTAGACCGGTCCCGTGAGGATGTGGCCGCCTGGCCCGCGCCTGTCACCGGTCACGTGGGCGGTGATCGCCTTGAGCGACTCCTGGATCTTCTCCGGCGGCACTCCTGCACGCCCCAGCGCCGTGGGATTACTTGCCAACAGCGTGTCGACGTCGATGATGTCGCCTGACGCAATTCGAAGCACGGGTCTGGCCTCGGACCAGTAGTAGCCGTAGGCGACTGTCTCGGGAGTGGCCTCGAGGCGATGTGTCTTCGGCTTCGGCGCCTGGGCCGCGACCGTCTGGGCAATCACGAGACCGAGCAGGGCGGACGCTGCGAAAGTGCGTTTGAACATGCGCACGATTCTCGACGATGTGGGGGCCGTGACGCAAGCTGACAGGACCTTTCTTGGGCCTTCGGGCGCGTCTACAGCGTCTATACGGGTGAGGCCCTGAATGTCACCGTTCATTGAGTCCTGGATCAGTAAGGTGTGTGCTGCGCGCGGAGCCTACCATCTTCCCTTCCGCGCTGATGTGTTGGCCACCGATTTCGTGACCGACGCGCTGGCGCTGTTATTCCCGCACTTTGCGTCGCAGCGCCGCTGCGACACTCAGGGCGTGGAGGCCGAACTGGCCCGGCTGCAGGAATCGCTGCGCCACTTCATGCTCGAAACCGGGTACGTGGACGACGATGCCACTGACAGAGCGCGGGCGTTCGTGAACCAGTTGCCGGCCATTCACGACTCACGCTCTGACCTGCACTCGACATTGAGGGACCGTCATGAACGCCCAGACCATTCTCGACACGATTGGCAGCACGCCCCACGTCCGCATCCGCCGCCTCTTCGATTCGCGAGTCGAAGTCTGGATGAAGATGGAACGAGCCAACCCTGGGGGCAGCATCAAGGATCGGATCGCGCTCTCGATGATCGAAGACGCGGAGGTGCGCGGCCTGCTGAAGCCAGGCACGGTCATCATCGAACCCACGTCGGGCAATACCGGCATCGGGCTGGCGATGGTCGCGGCCGTGAAGGGCTATCGGCTGATTCTCGTGATGCCTGACTCCATGTCCGTCGAGCGGCGCCGGATCATGACCGCCTACGGCGCCACACTCGACCTCACCCCTCGCGAGCAGGGCATGAAGGGCGCGATCGAACGGGCATCGCAACTGGTGGCCGACACGCCAGGCGCCTGGATGCCCCAGCAATTCGACAACCCGGCCAACATTGCCGCGCATCAGCGAACGACCGCGCGGGAAATTCTCCAGGACTTCCCCGACGGGCTCGACTACCTGATCACGGGCGTCGGAACGGGCGGCCACATCACCGGGGTGGCGGAGGTGCTCAAGCCGCTGATGCCTCGGCTGAAGGTGTTTGCCGTCGAGCCCGCGAAATCGGCTGTCCTCTCGGGCGGGGCGCCCGGGCCCCACAAGCTGCAGGGACTCGGCGCGGGCTTCGTGCCGGTCAACCTCCATCGCGACATCCTCGACGGCGTCATCCAGGTGAGCGAAGAGGATTCGTTCACATACGCTGCTCGCGCCGCCCGGGAGGAGGGCCTCTTCATCGGGGTCTCCTCAGGTTCTGCACTGGCCGCGGTCGCGTCCAAGTTGCCCAGCGTGGCTGACGGCGCGCGCATCCTGACGTTCTGCTACGACACCGGCGAGCGCTACCTCTCGATCGAGGGCCTGTTTCCGGCGTGACTGACGCGGACATTGACGATAGAATGCGCGCTCGGCCATCTTCTCTCAGTCCTGCGGATCGGAGCGCGCATTGCCTTTCCCGTCGGTGCGTTGGTGCGTGACAGAGTTCCGCAACCTGGTCGCCGCGATCGTGATCGTTTCGGCCTGCGCCGGTGTGTCGGCGCAGATCGGACCGGCAGGTTCGCTTGCGGGTGATGTCACCGATCCCAGCGGATTGCGCCTGGCGGGCGTCCGCGTCACGGCGACGACACAGGCCGGGCGCCCGGTGGCGGTGCTGACAGGCAGGGACGGCACCTACGCGTTGCGTCCGGTGATGCCGGGTGCCTGCGACGTGACGTTCGAACTGGTGGGCTTCGAAACCCGGCGACGCAAGATCGTCGTGCAGGCTGACGCCCCGACGATCCTCTCAGTGGAACTCTCGATTGCGTCCATTCCAGCCACCATTACCGTCACTCCTGAGCCGGCGCCGCTCGGCTTCGATCCCGAGCTGCCCCAGGGGACGTCGTTCGGGATCTCGATGTTCGAGCTGATGCCCATCGACGGATCGCTCGAGGCCCGGATCACGCTGGCGCCTGGCGTGAACGCGAACGGGCCTGGAGGCGCCATCACGATGTCGGGGGCGCCATCGTTCGGCAACCTGTTTCTGATCGACGGGTTCGTCATCAACGAGAACCTCCGCCAGCAGGCACGGCCATTCCTGATCGCCGATGCGCTGCAGGAGACCAGGGTGGCCGCCAGCAGCGTGGCGGCCGAGTTCGGCCGCTTTCAGGGCGGGGTCGTCAACAGCATCACCAAATCGGGCACCAACAAGCTGGCCCTCTCGTTCCGCGCCGGATTCACCAACGACGGCTGGCGCGCCCTGACCCCGTTTGGAGGCGACAGGACGATCAATCGGCGCATGCCGACGCTCGAGACCACCATCGGCGGGCCGATCCGAAAGGACCATCTCTGGTACTTCGGCGCCATCAAGCTCGAGAAGAATGAGCAGAATCGGATCCTGCCTTATACCAGGATCAACTACGTCTTCGGGGACACGCAGCAGCACTACGAAGGCAAAGTGAGCTGGTCGCCATCAAAACGGCGGACCGTCCGTCTCTTCTACTACCGCGTCGACGACCGTCGCACGCGCGTCGCCAACGGCGCGGTGATGGATCTGGCCAGTCTGTACAACGACGCCACCCCTGAGACGCTCTACGCCGGCAGTTACAACGCCACCGTCGGATCGCGCATGCTCGTCGAGGCGCGGTACTCCAACCGGCAAATGACGATGACCAATGTTGGCTCGCAGGAGACGACGCTGGCCGGAGGCGGTACGCCGATCTGGGACCGTTCGCGATCGAGCGCGCGATTCAATTCGCCCTTCGGGTGCGCGGTATGCCCGGGATCGGATGACGAACGCGACAACCAGAACCTGGTCGCCAAGGTCTGGTTCACCAGATCGACTCGCACGCGCGGTACGCATGAAGTGACCGCGGGCATCGACGCGTTTCAGGAGTCCCGCCGGAACAACAGTTACCAGAGCGGCAGTAGTTTTCGCGTGCTGGCGACGCGGTCGAGCCTTGTCGGCGGACAGATCTACCCGGTGTTTCTGTCGGACAAGACCACGTGGATCTACTGGACGCCGATCCTGAAGAGCGCGGCTGGCAACGATCTGCGCACGCTGTCAGGATTCCTCGCAGACACCTGGCGGGTGAACCGGCGGATGACCGCCAGGTTGGGTGTGCGGTACGACTACGATGCCGACAAGGACAGCCTTGGCGCAAGCGTGGTCCATAACTATGAATTCAGTCCGCGCGTCGGGTTCACCTGGGATGTGCGGGGCGACGGCCGATGGCTGCTCAATGCGGCGGTCGCGCGCTACGTGACAGCGATCAATTCGGCCATTGCCGATTCGGCCTCGTCCGGCGGGCGGCCGGCGACGTTCGTCTACGACTACCTCGGCCCGGCCGTCAATGCCGCCTCCGCAACGGTTGTGTCGACCGACGCGCTCAAGACGCTGTTCGGCTGGTTCACGGCCAACGGCGGGACCAGTCGGACGCCGCGAAGCGCACCGAGCATTCCCGGCCTCACGAGCCGGATCGCCTCATCGCTCCGCCCGCCCCATGCGGACGAGTTGGCTCTCGGCCTCACTCGCCGGCTGGGAGACAGTGGATCGTTGCGCATGGACGGCGTCTACCGTACGTCCGGCAACTTCTACGCGAACCGGCGTGACATGTCGACGGGCCGCGTCAGCGACGGGCTGGGCCACGTCTACGACCTGCTGATCGTGACCAACGCGAACCAGGTGGCGCGGACCTACGGGGCCGTCAACGCCCTGGCTTCGTACCGGCTCGGATCGCGGATCCAGTGGTCGACCTCATATACGCTCTCGTGGGCGCGCGGCAATGCCGATGGAGAGACCGCCACCAGCATCGGTCCCGATGCCGCCGCGTACACCGACTACCCGGAGTACCGCGACCCGACGTGGCACTCGCCCACCGGCTGGCTGGCGATCGACCAGCGCCACAAGCTGCGGACGTGGGCGACGATCGATGTGCCGGCCCCCAGACTCCTGGGCCGCGTCAGTGCGACCATCATTCAGCGAGTCGACACGCCACGGCCCTACAGTGCGGTGGGCAACATCAACCCGAGCGGGTACGTGGCGAATCCCGGATACGTCACGCCGCCGACATCGGTGCCCTACTACTTCAGCGGCCGCGGAGCCTTTCGCACGGAGACGCTCAACGCCACGGATGTGTCGATGACCATCAATCGCACGTTCGGAACGAAGACGAAAGTGCAGCTGTTCTTCCGCGGGCACTGCATGAACGTGTTCAATCACGCCGCCGTCATCAATGTGTCCCGGACCGTGCTCACGCGCAACGACAATACGGCCTACGTCGCGTTCAATCCGTTCACCGATCAGCCGGTCCGGGGCGTGAACTATGTATTGGGACCGGACTTCGGCAGACCCACGACGCCCGGCGACTACCAGCCGCCCCGGGAGTTCTCGTTCACGCTGGGATTCAGATACTGAGCAGCGCCGAGCGCCCTTACGATTCCAGGTTGCCGGTGTCGGATGGCTGTGACGGCGGCGCGGCGTCGGCGGCGCGCGACTGAATCGAGGCGTAGACCAGCCAGGCGCCGACCAGCACGAGCGCGAGCGGCCACCATCGCGTCACCCACTCCATCGGCAGGCCGAATATCGTGTGCATGAACAGCACGATCCCGAATACGACCAGGCATGCACCGCCCACAAGCGAGCCGTGCCACTCGGGCGTCCGCTGGTTCTCGGGCAGGTCCATGGGCCGCAGGCCCGAGAGCGCCTGGTTGTACAGAGACGCTCGCCGCCCCGCGTCCACGCAGCTGTACAGCCACGTGAACATCGTCGACATGACGAGCAGCGGCATGAACTCGTGAAGTCCGAATGACCGATTCTGTGTCGACAGAGTCACCAGCGCTCCCGCGATGATCACGAGCGTGATTCCCTGCTGGTAGTACCCCACGTAAATCTGTCCGAGTCCCGGCATCACCGACAAGACGATGGCCAGCAGCGGGTGCTTGCGCCGTGGATCGGCAACCATGCCAGTCTGGCGATCCCACCTGGCACCATCCAGGCCACTGGGTACATTCCGCACGAATGGTGGCGGTGTGTCGGCGACGGGCTGTTGATCGTGTGTCGCATCCATGATTGATTCCTCGCGCGCCGCAACATGGCGCTTTGCCTTCTTCACCGATATCCGAGTGAACCCTCGCTCCGGTACTCACTGCTACTGACTACCACGCACAGGAGGGTTCGCAGGTTCGGTCGGGGCGGGCGGCACCGTCTGCGCCTCGACCCATCCAAAGAGCCCGCGCAGCCAGTCCCACGCCGAGGCCGCCCAGTGCGACGTCCGATCGACAAGCCAGGCCCAGCCCTTCGAGGCACTCGCCTGCCTGCTCTCGATCTCCCGCATCGCGCGTTCGACATACGCCGGCACCGCGGATGTGGCGCGTTGCCAGATTGCACCCTGCTGCCTGGCGCCAGCGCCGGCCGAGGAGGTGGTCTCGCCGGCCACGATCCCGTTCGTGCGTCCGCCGATCGCATTCGCGACAAGCGCGGGATTCCCGACGACGATCACCAGCAGCACGGTGGCCAGATAGGCCGCCTCGAGGCTCAGTCGCGGCCGGGCAAGCACCCGTTCCCACGTCGAACCTGCCCACTCGCGACACGTCTCGACCCAGGCCCAGCGCTCGACGAGCCAGACCCACGGCACGCCCCGCGAGACGGCCCGCCGGCCCGACGTCGCGGCAACGACGCCTGTCGCGAAGTCTGCTGCTGGTTCGATCTCAGCCAGCGTCGCGAGCACCGCGCGCGTCTCGGCCAGCGTTTGCGCCACGGCCTGACAGGCTGCGCACTGCTCGAGGTGGCCCTCGATCAGCGTCGTCGTCTGATTGTCGATTGGGCTGTCGGGCTGGCCACCGATCAGGGTCAGTGCCCGCTGACACGCGGACCCCGTCGTTCGCGCCAGCACCGCAGACGTCATGGCTCGGCGCTCGGCCGGAGTCAGCCGCATTCGGCGGAGGATCGGCTGCTGCGTGTGGGGCTTCATCCCTCACGGCTCCCTATGCCAGGCGATTCGACCGGCTGGCTGATCGCGAGAACCTGCTGCGCCAGTTCAATCCTCGCGCGGCTCGTGCGCGACTTGGCGGTGCCAACCGGAATGTGCAGGGTCGTCGCGACTTCCTTAAGCGACAATCCGTGGATATCACGAAGGATTATCGTCTCGCGGCTGATCTGTGTCAGTCGGCGCAGAGCCTGCCACACGAGCGATCGTCGACGGTTCGCCGTCATCTGCGCCTCGGGGTCCGGACTTCCGCCGGTCAATTCGGCCGCCGCATCGAGGCCGACCTCGGTTGCCGACGTTCTCGCCCGGCGACGCCGCAGATAGTCCACCGACAGGTTGCGGGCAATCGCGATGAGCCAGGGCAGGAACCGATCGGCCGCCGCCCACTGTCGTCTGCTCGAATACAGGCGTACAAAGATGTCCTGCGCCAGGTCCCGGGCATCTTCCGGATTCCCGGTATAGGAGTAGGCAATCGAGTAGATGCGCCCCTGAAACCGGCGGACAAACGCCTCCCACGCCAGTGGGTCGCCGGCATGGCATCGCGCAAGCAGGTCGGCCAGTTCCAGTTGCATCACCGCTCTAATTCAGTAGAACGCACGGCGCCCTTCGAGAGTTCCCCTATCTATGGTACCTTGCTGGTATTGGGAGGATATCTTGACGAAACGGCTACTCGTGTTCATTTCCCTGGTTGTCCTGATTGGCGTCGCCGGCTGCTCGAGCCAGCCTGCGGCCAAGATTGAATCCACCGCTCAGACGCAGGCGGCCCCGCAGAGAGCGGCACCAGCCTCGGCTTCGCCTGCCGCCGAAGGGCCGAACGCCGCTCCGCAGACGGTCACCGGCACGGTGATGGAGACGATGAACGCCTCCAATTACACCTACCTGAGGGTGAAGGTGAATACGGCCGACGTGTGGGTGGCGACCGCGCAGTTCAAGGCCGCGGTCGGGGATAAGGTGGTCGTGCCGCTCGAAATGCCGATGCAGAACTTCCACAGCCAGTCGCTCAAACGCGACTTTCCGCTGATCTATTTCGTGAGCCGGGTTGGCCGTGAAGGCGAGACCATGCCGCCCGCCATGCAGCCACAGATGCAGCCGGCAATGATGTCGGCGCACGGATCAACCCCCGCCTACGCTCCTGCGGGCGCGCCGCCTCCTGCAGGCGAACCGCAGGCGAAACCTGCACAGGCGGTGATCAATGTCGCACCGGCAGCGGGCGGCATGACGGTGGCCGATGTCTGGACGAAGCGGAAGACGCTCGGCGGGAAGACGGTCACGATCCGCGGCAGGGTCGTCAAGTTCAATGGCGGCATCCTGGGTGTCAACTGGCTCCACCTGCAGGATGGCACCGGCACGGCGAAGGACGGCACCAACGACATCACGGTCACGTCCCAGGCCGCTGCCAAGGTGGGGGAAGTCATCACCGTCACGGGCAAGATCGCACTGGACAAGGATCTGGGTTCCGGCTACTCGTACGCCGTCATTCTGGAGGGAGCCACGATTATCGTGAAATAGGCGCCTCCTCTATGTAACCGCCGGCTCAGACCGTCTGTCTAAACCTGATACCCGCGTCAATCTGGCCGGGGCCGACAAGGATCACTAATGGCGACGATGGCACCAGAGACCCGCGCGCGCGCGGCGACGATTCCCGCACCGCGATCCGAGTGCGAACGCGACGAAATGATGGCGCTTGGCGTCATCCGGGCGGATGGCGGGACGGCCACCCCGCCGCCTTCGCCAGTTGAAGCGCGCCGCGGCTCCCCCGCCGATCTCCCGATCTCGAGGACCGCGATCGAAGCCCCGTCGGTCCTCAACGAGGCGTACGACTACGCCAGACCCGCGTCGTTTACGCGCGGCCTGCGTTTCGATATCGGCGACAAGTCGATGTTGATGATCTCGGGGACAGCCAGCGTGGACGACGCTGGTCGAACCGCGCACGTGGGCGATTTCCGGGCGCAGTTGTGGCGCACGTATCGCAATATCACCGCGCTGCTCGCCTCGGAAGGCGCAACGTGGCACGACATCGTGCGGACGACCTGCTATCTGCGGGATATCGAACGCGACTACACGGACTTCAACGAGGTGCGGACCCTGTTTTTCACGTGGCTGGGTCTCGATCCGCTGCCCGCGAGCACGGCCATCCAGGCCAGGATCTGCCGCGAGAACCTGCTGGTTGAGATCGAAGCGATCGCGGTCGTTCCACGTGATCGCCGCCGATGAGCGCGATGAGAGCGCTGCTCGTCGCGGTGCTCGCCGCTTCGGCGACGCTGGCTACCACGGCGGCTCCCTATGCCGGGCAGAATCCGCCGCTGCCCGCGACAGCAGTCACGCTTGGCCCGCCTGGCGCTCAGAGTCCGTTCGAGAGCACGGCAGCGGTCACCTCCAACAACAAGATTGACGACATCGTCTTCGCCCAGCTGAAGCGCCTCAATCTCAAGCCGGCCGGCTCGTCGTCGGACGCCGTCTTCGTGCGCCGCGCGTACCTCGACGTCATCGGCACGCTGCCGACCGCGGACGAGGCTCGGACGTTTCTCGACGACCAGAACCCGTCGAAGCGGGCGGCGCTGGTTGATCGCCTGCTCGAGCGCCCGGAGTATGCCGACTACTGGGCCATGAAGTGGGGCGATGTCCTGCGGATCAAGTCGGAATTTCCCATCAACCTGTGGCCCAACGCCGTGCAGGCGTACCACCGGTGGGTGAAGACGGCCATCCGCGACAACATGCCCTACGACCGGTTTGTGCGTGAACTGCTCACGCAGAACGGCAGCAATTTCCGCGTCGCACCCGTCAACTTCTATCGCGCGGTGCAGAGCCGGGATCCGCTGGCGATTGCCTCGACCGTCGCGCTCACCTTCATGGGCACGCGCACCGATCGGTGGCCCAAAGAGCGCCTGGACGGCATGTCGATGTTCTTCTCGCGAATCGGCTACAAGCCGACGGGCGAGTGGAAGGAAGAAATCGTCTACTTCGATCCGGACAAGGCTCCGGCGCCCTCGGCCGCTGGCGTGCTGAAGCAGCCGGTGTTTCCCGACGGGACCAGGGCCACCATCGCGCCCGGACAGGATCCGCGCGAGGTGTTCGCGACCTGGTTGATCTCGCCGGCCAACCCGTGGTTTGCCCGCACGGCCGCCAATCGAGCCTGGTACTGGCTGATGGGACGCGGTGTCATCCAGGATCCCGATGATATCCGGCCAGACAATCCGCCCAGCAATCCGGAACTGCTCGACTATCTCGAGAAGGCGTTCGTGGCCTCGCGCTACGACTTCAAGGCGTTGCAGCGCCTTATTCTGAATTCAGCGACGTATCAGTTGTCCTCCCTGCCACAGACGGCTACCCCGGAAGCAGAGGCCAACTTCGCCCACGCCATCATTCGCCCGCTCGATGCCGAAGTGCTGGTGGATGCGATCAACCAGATCACCGGCGGCGCCGAGGAATACCAGAGTGCGATTCCCGAGCCGTTCACGTTCGTCCCGCCGGACGTGCGCTCGATTGCGCTCGGTGACGGGAGCGTCACAAGCGCGTTTCTCGAGACGTTCGGGCGGCCGCCGCGCGACAGCGGACTCGCCTCGGAACGCAACAGCCGGCCCACCGCATCCCAGCGGCTGCAGTTGCTTAACGGCGGCGACATTCAACGCAAGATTCAGCAGGGCCCGAAGATGCAGGCCCTGTTACAGGCCGGCGGCGGTGGTCAGCCGTTCATCGTCAATCTCTATCTGACGATCCTGTCGCGGAGGCCGACGGACGACGAAATCAAAGCGGTCGGCGGCTATGTGCAGTCCGCGGTCGGCAATCCGCAGGCGGGCGGAGGCGCTCGGCGGCAGGCGGCGCTGGACCTGGCGTGGGCACTCATCAACAGCGCGGAATTCAGATATCGGCATTAACGAAGAAGGGGCAGGCGGAAGATGGCCCTCACGAGACGTGACGTGATTCGGACCGGCATCGTCGGCGGCGCTGGTCTGCTGCTCGCCGACCGGTTTGGACCTCGCGGCTGGGCGGCGGCGCCGGCCGCGAAGGCAAAGTCGATCATCCAGATCTGGATGTGGGGCGGCCCCTGCCACATCGATACGTTCGATCCGAAGCCGGGCGCAGGATCCGACTACACCGGGCCGCTCGACAAGCCGATTCCCACCAACGTTGACGGCCTGCAGATTGGCGAACTGCTGCCGCTGCTGGCCAGGCAGGCCGACAAGTACTCGGTCATCCGGAGCATGACGCACGGTAACAACGCCCACGAATCGGCATCCTACTGGGTGCAGACGGGCCGCAAGCCCGGTGACCGCCTCGTCTTTCCCGGCGTGGGTTCGGTCGTGTCGTTGCTCAGAGGCTACAACGTCGGCTACAAGGGATTGATTCCGCCGTACGTCGTCCTGACCCAGTTGCAGGGGCGGTTCTCCGAATCTGGTTTTCTCGGTCCACGATTCGCGCCGTTTGCCACGGGTAGCGATCCGCAGCAGACTCCCTTTGCCGTCCAGGGCGTCATCACGCCGGGCATCACCGAACAGCGGCAGCGCGACCGGCGCGAACTGCTCCACACGTTGAACACGTTCGGCAACGCGCTCAAAGGCCAACCTGCACTCGATGCCTTTGTCCAGTCGGAGGATCAGGCCTACGAGCTGATTCTGGGTGACGCCGGCAAGGTGTTCGATCTGTCGCAGGAAACCAATGAGACGCGCGAGCGCTACGGCCGCAATACGTTCGGGCAATCGTGCCTGGCCGCGCGGCGGCTGGTCGAGCGTGGCGTTCCGTACGTCACGATCAACTTCCAGGGCTGGGACACCCACAAGCAGCACTTCCAGACGATGAGGCAGCGGCTGCCATGGCTCGACAAGGGCATGTCGGTGCTGCTGGCGGATCTCGCCGAACGCGGCCTCCTCGACAGCACCATCATCTGGTGGGGGGGCGAATTCGGCAGGACGCCCAGGGTCCAGTGGGAAGCTCCGTGGAATGGCGGCCGAGGCCACTGGGGACAGGCGTTCTCGACGGTGCTGGCCGGTGGCGGCTTCAAGGGCGGACACGTGATCGGTTCGACCGATGCGCGCGGCGAGGAAGTCAGGGAGCGGCCTGTCTATCCCGAAGATGTGATCGCCAGCATGTACGAGCAGCTGGGCTTTGATGTGAACGCGAAGCTGCCGAATCCGGACGGGCTCGACATCCGCCTGGTGCCAACGACTGCCGAAGGCGCGCAGCCGATCAAGCGGCTGACGGAAATCATGTAGCCATTGGAATGGGACCCATGAAGGCACTTCGCATCGGGTTGACGGCAGCGATGGCCCTGGCCTTGATGGCGCCGACCGCCGGCGCCCAGCAGCAGAACAGCCCGCATGCCGGGTATGTGTATCCGGCGGGCGGCCAGCAGGGCACATCGTTTCGCGTGCGCGTCGGCGGGCGGTTTCTGGATCGGACCGGCAGTGTGCTGGTCTCCGGACGTGGTGTGCGCGCCGCGGTGGCTGAGTACGACAGGCCGATCGCCGGCCAGCAGTTGACCGCGTTGCGCGACAAGGCGCAGGAACTTCAGAAGAAGGCGAACGACCCGGCGGTACGCAAGGAACTGCTCGACCTTCGCATGAAGATCGGCGATTCGGTCAGACGGAACCAGAATCCGACTCTGTCCGAAATTGTCACGCTCGAGGTCACTATCGCGCCGGATGCCGAGCCCGGATTGCGGCAGTTGCGGCTGGACACACCTGTCGGACTGTCCAATCCCCTCGTGTTCTCGGTGGGCCAGTTGCCCGAAGTGATGGAGAAGGAGCTCAAGAACGGGAAGGCCGACGCGGAGTTGGCGATTACCGTGCCAGCAGTGGTCAACGGCCGCATCATTCCCGGCGATGGCAACCGGCTTCAACAGCCCGTGCGTCAGGGCCAGCAGTACATGCCGGGCGACGTTGATCGGTATCGATTCCAGGCGCGCAAGGGACAGGACCTGGTCGTGGCGGCCAGCGCGCGCGAGCTGATGCCGTATCTGGCGGATGCGGTGCCGGGATGGTTTCAGGCCACGCTTGCCCTCTACGATGCGAGCGGAAAGGAGGTCGCTTACGACGACGACTTCCGGTTCCAGCCTGATCCGGTGCTTCGCTACACGATCCCGGCCGACGGCGAGTATGTCGTCGAGATCAAGGACGCGCTCTACCGCGGGCGTGAGGACTTTGTGTATCGCATCACGATCGGCGCGGTGCCCTTCCTGACGGGGGTGTTTCCGCTGGGTGGTTCAGTCGGCGCAAAAACCCCCACCGAATTGACCGGATGGAACCTGCCGACGACGAAACTCATCGTCGATGCCAAGGGCGCCACGAAGGGCTACTACCCTGTTTCGCTGCGCGCGGGCGCCATCAATTCGAACCGCGTGCCGTTCGCGCTCGACACACTGCCGGAGACACTGGAACGGGAGCCCAACGACACGCCGGTCACTGCCCAGCGCGTCACGCTTCCGGTCATCGTCAACGGACGGATTCGGCAGCCCGGCGACACCGACATGTTCAACTTCGACGGCCGCGCGGGCGCGCACATCGTCGCCGAAGTTATCGCCCGCCGCCTCGGTTCGCCGCTTGATTCCGAGCTCGAACTGACGGATGCGGCAGGAACTCGGATCGCATTCAACGACGACCACGACGACAAGTCGGCCGGCCTCATCACCCACCAGGCCGATTCGCTGCTCATGGCGACGCTGCCGGCCAACGGGAAGTATCTGCTTCGCATCAGCGATACGCAGCACCAGGGCAGTCCTGATCATGCGTACCGTCTTCGCATCAGCCTGGCGCGGCCCGATTTCGATATCTGGATCGCGCCGTCCGGCATCGTGGCGCCTGCGGGCGGCAGCGTGGCGATTACGGCGTTCGCGGTCCGCAAGGACGGGTTTGCCGGCGACATCGCGTTGTCGCTGAAGGACGCCCCGAGCGACTTTGTGCTCAGCGGTGGCGTGGTGCCAGCCGGGATCGACAAGGTGCGCCTGACCCTGACCGCCCCGCCGGCGCCGATGAAGGCGCCAATCAGCGTCGAGATTGAGGGACGCGCCATCATCGACGGCAAGACCGTGGTGCACCGGGCCGTGCCGGCCGAAGAGATGATGCAGGCGTTCGCTTACAAGCACCTGATCGCCGCCGACGATCTCCGCGTCTCCGTGATCGCGCGAGGGGCGACCAGGGTTCAGTCGGCGCTGCTCACGGCCCAGCCCGTGAAGATCCCGGCGGGCGGCAATGCGCGCATCCGCGTCGCCACGCCTCCGGGCTACCGCACATTCGACAAGATCGAACTCGAGTTGAGCGAGCCACCCGACGGCATTTCCGTCAAGGACGTGTCGCTCGGTTCCAATGGGGCCGACTTTGTGATTCAGACAGATGCGTCTGCGGTCAAGGCTGGGCTCCGCGGCAACCTGATTGTCAACGTGTCCGGAGAGCGGGTGCCTCCGGCCAACGCTCAGCGACCTGCGACGGCGGCACGCCAGCGCGTCACAATCGGCACGCTGCCGGCCATTCCGTTCGAGATCATCCCGCAGAAGTAGGGGCACGGCATGCCGTGCCCCTACGGCGGTTCCTGAAACGGATTACTTCTTGGCTGGCGACGCGGCCTTGACCGCGACCGGCGGCTTGCCGGTGAGTTCCGTCACCAGGGCGTCGGCCTTGTAGACCTTCCTGAACGCCTCGATGATGGCGCGCGAGTCGACCGAGATCGCGCGGTTGATCGCTTCCTGGTAGATGAAATACCCGGGCAGCATCTGGATATTTCCGTCGAACACCAGGCCCACCAGTTCGCCCTTCCTGTTGACGACCGCCGAGCCGCTGTTGCCCCCGACAATGTCGTTGGTGCTGACCAGGTCGAACGGCGTCTTCAGATCCTGAGCGGCCTTGGTCTCGGCCCAACGCGGTGACAGGTCGTACGGCGGCTGGCCGTTGTGCTGGGCTGAGCGGTCGTAGATGCCCGCGAAGTAGGTGTAGGGCGGAATCTTCTTGCCGTCCTCCGTGTAGCTCTTCACGGTGCCGTAGGACAGGCGGAGCGTGCCCGTTGCATCCGGATACGCCTTCGGTCCGTCAACCGCGAGCACGGCCTGACCGATCTTCGGGTACGCCGCTGCCTGCACCGCCACGACGTCATCCTCGTACTTCTTGGTCACCGCCTGGGCGTCGGCTTCAAGTGAGCGAGCCAGGATGATCATCGGGTCAGTCGACGCGTCAATGGTCGCCTTCCCGCCAGCCTGCAGCAGGTTGCGAATTTCCGCGTCGGTGATGCGCGTGCCATCGATGAGCTCGCTTGCTCGCGCCTCCGGCGTCTTGTCTCCGAGGATCCGTTTCACGATGGCGTGCGTCGGTCCCAGGTACTTCTGCATGAAGGCGAGCGATTCGGTGAGATTGATCTTCTCGCGAGCGATGTTCAATGCGGGCTGCGTCCCGCCGCGGCCACCGCCACCGGCCGGAGCGCCCTGTGCCGCCGGTGCGCCGCCGCCCCGTCCGCCCCGTCCGCCGCGTCCGCCACGACCTTCAGCCGATGGAGGCGTGTAGGCGTTGCGCACGAGTTGCCGCGCCTGGGTGAACAGCGTCGTGTTCAGGCCGGCCGATCCGGCGATGAAGTTGCGCTCCGCGTCGATCTGCCGCGCGACCTCGATCGACTTCTCGATCGTGTCCCACGCGTCGCCCAGTTCCTTCTGTTTGGCTGCGTTCTTCGCCAGTTCGGCGCGGAGCCGCTTCTCGGCAGCCTCCTTCGACGCCATCACCGCGTTGTCCTGCAGTCCATTCAGGTAGCCGCGGTTCGACTTGAGGCTGTTCTGGATGCCGAACAACTCGCTCGTCGTAGCCCGCGCATTCTCTGCCGACAGCGCCGCCCACTTCTTGATGGCGGCCTCTCTCATCTCGCCGCTGGCCACCGAGAACGGCATCGCCAGGTCGCGGCGGTACTTCAGATGGGCTACGGTATTGAGGCGGTAGGTCCCGCCCGGATGACCGGTGGTGAACACCAGCTCGTTCTCGACGGTGCCTTTCGGCGACCAGTGCAGATAGTTCGGCGTCTGGGCCGGCTTGTCGTTTTCATACAGCCGGAACATGCCGACGTCGAGGCAGTAACGCGGATACGTGAAGTTGTCCGTGTCGCCGCCGTAGAAGCCAGTCTGGTATTCGACGCCGAACACCAGCCGCACGTCGCTGTAGACCTTGTAGGTGTAGAGGTTGTAGACGGCGCCAGCGTAGAGACCGACGACCTGCTTGGTAACGCCCGGCTGCTGTTCGCCCACGATGGCCGTTGTGGCCTTTGTCCGGGCCGCGCTCGCCTCCTGAGGCGTCATGCCTGGCGTGACCGCGGCGGTCACTTTGGCGGTGACATCCTCGATGCTCTGGAGGACGCTCAGCGTCATCCCCGCCACCTTCAATTCGTTGGCGCTGGTCGGCGCATAGAACCCGTTCTTGACCAGGTCCTTGTCGGGCGTGCTCAAACGCTGCAACGAACTGAGCGCGATGTGGTGATTGGTCAGCACGAGACCGTTGGGCGACACGATCGAACCGGTGCCGCCGCCAAAGCGCACCGTGGCCAGTTGCAGGTGATTGAGCCACGCGTCGGTGACGTCGAACCCGTACTTCGCCTTGATGGCGGTCTTCGGGATGGAGTTGTACGGCCAGAAGCCTTCTTCGGCGCGGGGAACGCCGCTGAAGACAATGGCCGCGAGCAGGACAGCGAACAACGGGACAAGGAATCGGCGCGTTTTCATGCCTGGCCTCGGGATTGAAGGATGACAGACAGGTGGTTGAACATCGAGATCGGCCAGCGTCAGGCCGGTACAGGAGCCAATCGACTCTATTGACGGCGGCGCACCCTGTCAAGTGTGGGACAACAGTGGTTGTAGAGCTGATGTGATATTCTGCCGGCGCGTTGTACCCCCGCTTCAGGCCGACACTGGCCGCGATCCCGTCATCAGGCCTTCGGTTCGAGGGAGTCATCATGAATCGCCGTCTCCTCCCCGCTCTCGTATTAGTGCCCGCCCTGCTGGCTGGCCTCGCGGTGGTCACCGCGCAGGCCCCGCTGACAGCCCCGGCGCCGGTCCTGCTGACCTCGTGTGGCCAGAGCCCGGGCCCGGTGAAGTTGCAGGTCTTTCTCAAACGCCTCGGCATCGAGCACGAATACAAGACCGACGCGACGGTGAAGGATCTCAACGCAAAGAAGTTCAAGTCGCTCATCATCGTCACCGGAACCAGTTTGAAGGGCATGGGGGCGGCCGGCGTCTCGATCAGCGACGAACTGAAGAGGACAGAAGCGCTGATCGCGGAGGCGAAGAAACAGGGGATCATGGTGATCGGCGCGCACGTCGAGGGGATGGAACGGCGAGCGAAGAACGCCGCACCCGGCGACAACTCTGACGAGCTGTCGATCGACGCCGTCTGCCCTGTGTCGCGGTTGATGATTGTGCGCAAGGACGGTGACGAGGACGGCCGCTTCACCGCCATCTCGAAGACGAAGAAGATCCCGCTCATCACGTTCGAGAAGAACACCGATCTCAGCGGTGTTCTCAAGACTCTCTTCGGGAAGTAGGAGCGCCAGGCCTTGAGCATGACCGCCCAGGCCGGGCTGGTGCTCGGCGTGATGGTTGCCGCCTATGTGGTCGTGCGGGCAGCCAGGCTCTCGACGGAACTGTCGATGCTCGCCGCCGCGCTCGCCGGCGGCCTGGCAGCCGGCCAGGGCATCCCCGCCCGGCACATCGCCGAGGGGGCGGCCACCTACCTCGACATCAATCTGATCTTCGTCACGGCGACGCTCTTCATGAACCTGCTCAAGGAATCGGGAGGCGTGGCCTTCGTGGTGCGAGCCATCCTCAGGCGATTCCACCGCCAGCGCGCACTGCTGCTCGTGCTGATGTCGCTGCTCCTGTTGATTCCGGGAGCCCTCACCGGCGCCGGCAGCGTGACGGTCCTCATCATGGGCGGGACGGTCGGGGTCGTCCTGACCTACATGGGCATCTCGGCGGTCCGGACGGCGGCAATCATCTTTCTCATCGCCGGCCTGAGCGCGGCGGCCCCGCCGGTGAGCCTCTGGGCGATGATGACGGCGGCGGGCGTGAACATGCCCTACGTCGGCTTCTTCTGGCCGCTGATGATTCCCTGCGTCGTGCTCGCGCTCGTCTCCGCTTTCTGGCTCGGTTGGAAGGGCGAGCAGGTGGATATCGATCGCGCGCTCGCCGAACTTCCCGAAGCGCCGGCCGGCATGCGCTGGTGGAAGCTGCTCCTCCCCTTCGCGGTCTTCATGTTCCTGATCTTCGTCGGCCGGCAGTGGCCCTACTCGACGCCCATTGTCGGCCTGCCGCTGATGTTTGCGGCCGCGGCGGCTGTGACCGTCGCCGTGTCGCCCGTCCGTCTCGACATTCTCAGGATCTCGCGCGACACCGTGGCGCAGCTCCTGCCGCTGCTCGCTACGCTTACCTGCGTCGGCGTACTCGTCCAGATCATGACGCTCACCGGCGCGCGCGGCCTGCTGGCGGTCACCGTGGCCACGCTGCCCGTCGCCGTCGTCTTCGCCACACTGTTCGTCGTGCTGCCGCTCTCAGAGGCGGTTTTGATGTGGGGCGCCGCGCCCGTCATCGGCGTGCCGCTGGTGTTGCTGTTCAATACGATGGGGCTCAATCCGATCGTGGCGCTGGCCGGCATGAGCATGATCTGGCCGCTCGGCGACGCGCTGCCGCCCACGGCCATCATCGGACGTCTCACCATCGACGTGGTCGGCTACAAGGGCCCCTATGGTCGTTTCCTGAAGGCATGCTCGGGCCCGGCGGTTATCATCGCCATCGTCGGCACGCTGATGGTGGTGTTCAGTAAGCACCTGGGTTGGCTCACGGGACTGTCATGACATCAATGCTTGTGGTCACGTGGCTCTACTATCTGCTCGTCGCATTCGTGACGGCCCTGCTGGTCACGAACCTGATCCGCTCGCGCAAGTGGGAGCAGGACGTGCTTTACGTCCTGGTGCTCGTGCCGTTCGTGCTGCGCCTGCTGCGTCTCAAGTGAGCCGATCATGAACGACCGCCTGTTCCTCGTCCGCAAGATGGTGGTCATCGCGCTCGGCGCGGCTTTGCTGATTGCTTCCGGCCTCAGCTTCTATCGGAGCCGCTCGCGGCTTGAACCGGTGGTCGTCGGCGATGGCGTCACCGCTGTGAAGTCGCTCGGCGACTACTTCGGCGGCATCAAGGGCACGGTCAACGACTGCAACCTGTACGTGCTCGAGGGCAAGGAGCCTGGGGCGACGCTGCTCGTGCTGGGGGGCTCGCACCCGGAGGAGCCGGCCGGCCGGCTTGCGGCCTGGCTCTTCGCGGAAAACGGCGTGATGGAAAAAGGGCGCCTGATCGTGGCGCTCAGCACCAACCGGAGCGCCACGAGAGTGACGCGGCTGGGCGGCGCCTACCCGCCCGACTACACCATTGACACGCCGTTCGGCGGCCGCACCTTCCGGCACGGCGATCGCTGGACCGACCCGCTCGATCAGTGGCCCGACCCCGAGGTGTACATTCACTATCCCAGCGGGCAGTCGCTCGCCTACGTGGACGTGCGCAACATCAATCGTTCGTGGCCCGGCCGTCCCGACGGGACGCTCACCGAGCAGACCGCGTACGCCTTCATGCAACTGATCCGCCGCGAGAAGGTGGACGTGGTCATCGATCTGCACGAGGCCGAGCTCCAGTACCCGGTAATCAACACGATCGTGACGCACCAGAAGGGGCAGGAATTCGCGACTATGGTGTCGATGATGCTGACCGACAACGAGGGATTTACCATCGGCACCGAGTTCTCGCCGCGCAGTCTTCACGGTCTGTCGCACCGCGAGATCGGCGACTACTCCGAGGCCGTGTCGCTCCTCTTCGAGTCAGCCGAGCCGTTCCTGGACGCGACGCGCGGCATCACGTCCCGCGAACAGCTCCTGACCGGCCGCGACGAATTCGTCGTCCGGGCTGGCCAGCACGGGCTCCTGTTCGCGAAGATCGACGAGAACGGGTGGCCGATCGCTGTTCGCGTCGGCCGCCACACCTCCTCGGTGCTGCAGGTGATGGAGACGTGGACCGAGGATCATCCCGATCGACCGCTGGTGGGGCACGGCGTGCCCCGCTACAAGGACCTGAAGGCAAACGGGGTCGGACGCTACCTGCGCGACCCCCTCACGGCGCGACCCGGACGTTTGTATTATGAATAGCTTGTGAGACCCGGCTGGCCGCTGAGGCGACCGCCGGCGAGACGGACTTGGAGGAGTGAACCAGATGAAGCCGAAAACCCTGTTCCTGATACTGCTGGCCGTGGCGTTCTGTGGGATGGCCGGCGTGGCCAGCCAGGCGCCGCCTCCGCAGAAGGTGTTCGCGTCGCCATCCGACCCCGAGATCAACATCCGGAAGATGTGCACCGAGCCGCCGCCGCCAGGCGTCTCGGCCGAGGACTGGCAGCTCACGTGCGATTCCTGCACGTCGATGCCAACCACCAAGGAGGCCTCGGCCGACGGATCGGTGATGACGTCGCACTCGTGCGACGGACACTACGAAGTCCGGATTCATGTTGTGCCAGGCAAGAAGAGCGCGGCCGGCACGATGCGCCCGATCATGAAGGGCGGCGGCCTCGGTGCTGACAGGCCTGCGGCCAAGCAGGTCGGCGAGATTCCCGAGATCGAGCAAACCCTCACCCGCTACGACGCGTCGTACCCGTTCATGAACGAAAAGCAGGTCATCATGGGCGAGACCACGATCGGCGGGCGCCGCGAGTTGTACAACGACGAGGGGCTCTTCGACATCATGGAGCTGCAGCGCCTGGCACTCGAGCGGGCGTCGACCGCACGCGACGCGATCAGGATCATGGGTGAGTTCGCCACGAAGTACGGCTACGGGGATTCGGGCGAGTGCCTGACCGTCGGCGACGCGAATGAGGTCTGGCACTTCGAGATCTTCGGTGCCGGCGCGGTTGACAAGGGTGCTGTGTGGGCGGCGGTCCGCATCCCGGCGGGCCACGTGGGCGTGAGCGCCAATCGTCCGCGTATCCCCGAGCTCAAGCTCGAGGACAAGGACAACTACATGGCTTCGGAGAACGTCTTCCAGGTGGCCAAGGACATGGGGTGGTGGAAGCAGGGTGAGCCGTTCGTGTTCCACAAGGCCTACAGCGGCAGCGGGTCGCTCGGCAGCACGCGGCGCGAATGGCGGGTGCTCAGCACGATGGCGCCCTCGCTCAAACTCGACGCCTGGGACCCGAACCCGCCGTTCACGGTGAAGGCGGAGATCAAGGTCGGCCCGCGCGACCTGATGCGGCTCCATCGCGACTACTACCAGGGAACCGACTTCGACGCGTCGCAAGGAGGCGTCGCGGGCCCGTTCGGCAGTCCGAACCGCTGGGCCGCGTCCACGCGGCCGCCAGAAGGGTCGGTGGGCTTCGAGCGCACGATCTCGGTGCACCAATGCTCCTACACCACGGTTATACAGGCTCGCAACTGGATGCCGGCCTGGATTGGCGGCGTGGTCTGGTTTGCCAACGATGACGCCAAGACATCGCCCTTCGCGCCGCTCTACGCAGGCAATACCCGCATTCCCGAGGCGTATGAGATCGGGACCCGCGCGGAATTCGATCGTCGATCCGCGTGGTGGTCGTCGAACTTCGTCGGCAACTGGGCGAACCTGAACTTCGCCGCGATGATTCAGGACATCCGGGAGGCCTACACCGGGATCGAAGATCGACTCTTCGCGCAACAGCCCGTCGTCGAGAAGGTGGCGCTCGAACTGTACAAGCAGGATCCGGCCGCGGCCCGCGAGTACATCACCGCCTACTCGAACCGCGTCACCAAGGACACGATCGACGCGTGGTGGAAGCTGGCCGACACGCTGGTGGTGAAGTATCAGGACGCGGGAGGCAACCTGCAGGGGACCCAGCGCCAGCGCGCGCAGTACCCGAAGGACTGGCTGGAGAAGAACGGCTACGGGAGCATGAAGAACCCGAAGGCCGCACCACCGGCGCCGGCGAAAGAGCCGGTGAAGAAATTGGGGAATGAGAGGCCCCGGCATCCTGCGGAGAACTTGCCATGATTCGACGTGCCGCGATCGCGCTCCTCCTGTCGGTGCCGGCCGGGGGCTTCGCACAAACCACTATCAAGCCGCAAATCCGGCCGCCGTCGCGCGTGGTTCGGGCCGCGGTGTGCATCCCGACGGTAATGTCGGTCGCGCCGCGTCTGAGCGAAGCGCCGCCGAAGACGTTCCCCACGCTGTCCGCCGCCTTGCAGTACGCCGAGGCGCACAAAGTGTGCGCCGTCGTCGTTACGCTCGGACCCGCCACCTACACGGGCGAATTCCTTATCACGCAGCCTACGACTCTTCGCGGCCAGACGGGCGTGACCCTGGCCGGACCGGTGAGGAACCCGAGCGGCTTCGAGCTGGCGATGGAGAACCTCGCGATCTCGAATGCCCCCGATGTCGGGGTCATGCAGAACGGCGGGCGACTGGCGCTGAGCCACGTATCGGTGACGGAAACGCGTCGCGTCTCCGATGCCGTTCGAAGCGGGACCGCCGTCGAGTTGCGAGGCGGCGCGAACGCCACGTTGACCGCGGTCGCCATCGATGGCAACGACGGCGTCGGCTTGTACCTCGATGGCAAGGGCACGATCGCGCACGCGCTCGACCTGGCCGTCAGGAGGAACCGGATCCACCCCGTCGCCAAGGACGCGTTCGCAAGAACGTCGGCCTTCAATCGGGTCGGCGCGATCGAGGTGGCCAGCGAGGCCGAACTGTACGTCGATCGCTTCGACATCGCCGACAATGAGGTGATCGGTGTGCTTGTGCGCAATCGCGGCGCGGCCCATCTGCGCCAGGGTACCGTGACGGGAACGACACTCTTCAAAGTGGCGGGGCTGCCGGATTCGTACGGCGGCACCAACATCATGAGCCGCAACGAAGCGAGAATCGAGCTGACCCAATTCACGTCGAGCCGAGCCGGGGCGTGCGGACTGCGGCTGGCGCGCGCGTACATCAAGACTGGCGTGAAGGGCGAGGTGCACGACAACGCCATCGGGCTGTGTATCCTCGAGCCCGGGCCGGGCTTCAATGCGGAGACCTGCGTGACCACCCCGGTCGTACGGTTCTACAGCAACGGGACTAACGTCGATGGGCAGACGCTCCCGGTGCCCGACCCGTCCTGCGGCCTCCCCAATCCGCCGCCCGGGTGCGACAAGGCCGGGGCAACCTGCCCCGGGGTACCCTGGAAGTGAGCAGCAGCACCCACGCACGGGCCCGCATCTGATCGGGTTGGCGGTCTCACAGGTGTCTTGCAGTGTGCTGTCCGGGACGAGCCCATGGACGGCTCGTCCCGGCGGCGAGGCAGCCGTCGACATCGGCGCCGGGCGCGGCCGCCGATGTTGAAACCGGCCGGCGGCACCCCAATGACGGTGAATGGACGGCTGTCGAGTGTGATCGTCTTGCCAATCGCCCCGCGGTCGCCGCCCAGCCTTCGCTGCCACAGCTCGTAGCTGACGAGCGCAACGGCTCCGGCACCCGCCCCGTGATCCTCGGGCAGAAAGCCGCGGCCGACTACCGGTACGACACCGACCACGCGCAGAAACCCCTCCGAGACATCGAGTTCTCGAATGCGCTCAGCTCCCTCGTCGTCCCCCAGAACGCGGTTGCCGTTCCAGTACGCCGCCGTCTCGTCGAACGCGTGGTTGCGGACCTTCCAATCGAGGAAGTTCGGATAGGAAATCGGATAGCCGGCGTACTTGTCGCTGCGATCGGCCAATGCCACCAGGGCGTCGACGTCCTTTACCGGCGCGGGACGAAACAGAAACGCGTCGACGACGGCGAAGATCGCTGCGTTGGCGCCGATGCCGATCGCGAGCGACAGGACAGCCACACTCGCAAAGCCGGGACTCCGAAGCAGGCCGCGTACGGCATACCTGAGGTCGCGAGCGGCAGAATCCACCAGGTTCAGACCGCGGGCATCGCGGCAGTCTTCTCTGATTTGCTCGAGACCGCCGAACTGCAATCGCGCGCGCTGCCGCGCCTCGTCTGGAGAACACCCCTCACGCTCATAGGCCGCGACTGCCTGTTCGAGGTGAAACCGCAGCTCCTCGTCCAACTCGCGTTCGACGCGGCCGCGCCGGAACATCGCCCGCAGGCGGAACCACAGATCATCGAGCATGGTTCGTCTCCGCCCCCGTCTGGCTGGGGGGCCTGACCACGTGCCAACGGTCAACTCTCAGCGCCCTACGGCCTATGCCGTCGTCAGCACCTGGCGGACGGCTGCTGCCAGCCTGTCCCAATTCGCGCGTTGCACCTCGAGCTGCTTTCGGCCCAAGCCGGTGAGTTCGTAGTACTTCGCCCGCCGGTTGTTTTCGGAACTGCCCCACTTCGCCTTGATCCAACCGCGGCGCTCCAGGCGGTGAAGGGCTGGGTACAGCGACCCCTGCTGGACCTGCAGCGCCTCGCTCGACACCTGCTGGATGCGTTGCGAGATGGCCCAGCCGTGCTGGGGAGCCAGCGCGACGATCTTCAGGATCAGCAGGTCGAGCGTGCCCTGCGGCAGGTCGAGACGCGGTTCGGTCATGATTCCCCTTTCACTTCGACAGGACTATACACAACTCTCTTGTCGAAGTGCAAGGGGTCAGGCGGGAGGAACCAATGCCGTCGATCGTGGGTAACGCGTTCGCGCGATACGCTTCTGCCACCGTTTCACCTTTGAGCAGCAGTCGGTACGTGTCCCCTTCTCTTTCATGTACGGGGCCGCGTTGCTCTCTTCCCACGCATTGATGCCGATGATCTCCACCCCGCGCGCGGGGAAGCCGGCCGCCACGCTAGAAGTAGTTCGTGTACCTGCTCCACAAATCGTCGGCGAGTTTCCAGTACGCCTCGACGGCGCCATTGGCGATCGCGTGCGAGTACTTCGTGAGGAACTCCCGCGCCTTGGCCGGATCCTGCTTGTAGAGGGCCACCGCTTCGGCTTCGATCCTCGCCTGATCCGCGTAAGCCTTCTCTTCGATTGGCCGCCACACCTTCTCGATGTCCATCACCATCGGCTGCCAGCGCAGGAACGCCAACTGGCTGACCTGCCGGAAGGCCCACCAGGCGCAGTCGCGGCGGAATTTCGCGCGGCCATCCACCATGAACCACGCGGGCATCTGCGAGATCCCGATGTAGAACGGCATGTGCGGAGTGGTCATCGGGTTGTCGTAGCCGAGCCACACCAGCCCGCCAATCGGATTCGGCAGCCACCCCCTCGACTGCGTAACCTGCAGGTACGTGGCGCGCTTACAGGCAATGGTGCGTTCCGACCCAATTCCGAACGCGTCCAGGTAGTCGTTGTTCATGAAGGGGTTCGCGATCGGGTTCTTCGTCGCCTTGCCCGACGCGTCCAGCTTCACCAACGTACGCGTCATGTCGTAGGGCGTGTCCTGGTAGGTGTCGCGGAAGATCTCGAAGATGTCGTTGACCGACAGCTTCCGTTCGGCCCTGACCGAAATGGGGAAGTTCTCGGCGTTTGCGTCGAGCTTGAGCGATGGAGCGATTCTGCTGAGTGCGCGCCACTCCCGGCGCCGGCTGCCCATCGCGGTACGCCCGCCATAGGCGTAGCAGAACTCGAACTCTTCCCCGCTCTTCGAGTTCCACCACCCGAGTTCCTGGGCCAGGGTCAGCACGTTATCCGACGCCAGGACGTGCTCTTTGTCGGCCAGGTTGAGGCGGCGGATCCGCGGCGCGTTGGCGGATACCGAGACATGGTCGTCCGGGATGCGAACCGCCGCCCACACTGCGCCCTTCTTCCCCTTCCCCGGTCCGAGGATCTCGAACAGCCACGTCTCGTTCGGATCCGCAAACGTAAACGCCTCGCCGTAGTCGTCGTAGCCGTACTTCTTCGTCAGTTCGTCCGCGATTCGAATCGCCTCGCGCGCCGTCTTCGCGCGCTCGAGCACGAGACGATACAGCTCGGGGCAATCGATGATGCCGTTGTCGCTCTTGAGCTCGCGCTTCCCGCCAAACGTCGTCTCACCGATGGCGAGTTGGTGCTCGTTCATAATCGGATAGGCGGCGTTCAGGGACTGATAAGTCTCGGCCACCTGCGGGATCTCTCCCGTCGAGATGCGATCCGAATCGTCGGGCCCCTTGGTCTCCTTCGGATCCATCCACACGGTCGCCATCTCGCCCGGCTTGTGCTTCCTGTTCGGCTCCATCGTCATCCATGTGCGGTCCGTCGTGCTGTCGCAGGAATGGGATGTGATGGTCGACCCGTCTATCGACGCTGCTTTGCCGACCAGGATGCTCGTGCAGCCCTCGCATTCGCACATGGGCCCGTCGGCCTGTGGTTGGCGGGCGAATCCCGGCTGCAGCAGGAACAGCACGACGACCAGGGGGAGTGAAATGAGGAGAAACTTGCGCAGGTGTGAAGGACTGGCCATGGGAAGCCTCCAGGAGTGGGAACCGGGGGCGGTAGTTTGCGCGCCGAAAGATTAGCACAGGGCTTTGGTAGCGAGACGACGCTTCACATGTTCGGATGCGCATAGCCAGCCCAACCGCAGCACCGGCGCAGCCATCAATGACAGTGCGACGGCGAACAACGGCCAGTTGAATCGAACCGGCAGCACATTCACAATGGCCGTTACTCCTTGAGGAGCGACGCGAATCGCGTCGGCCATGAATACGTAGAGCGCCAGCACGATGCCTGCGGCGTTGGGCGCCCAGGTCCAGCCCTCGGGAAGCGGGGTGCGCTGCGGCAGCTCACACTGGCTGGCCAGTGTCCCCCACGCGATCATCAGCAGCGCGACCAGAACCGGCGCCAGCACGGGTCCCCACCACGGCAGCGGCAGCAGAAAGAGAACGTCCCAATCCAGGAGCGAATGCGGCCAACCACACATCACCTTCAGGCACACGTAATAGGAGACGTCCCAGACACCGAAGGCGACCGCCGCATAACCGAGCCGGGTCCGCCACGCTCGCCCGGCGAGAAGGCCGACAGCCAGCAACATGACGAGCGTGGCTGCCTCGCGAACCAGTTCAGCCGAACCGAGTCCTCCGATCATCGGCAACGGATCGGCCTGATACGGCTCGATGCGGCCCACCAGGGTGCGCAGGTAATACACGACCGCCGCCTCGACCCACGCCATCGCGACGGCGAAGGTAGCGACGGTCAACCAGCGAGCAGGACTGAATGCGCGTGTGTTCATGCCTGACACGCATGGCGAGTGCGCCGTCTCCGAACCGGGGTCTGCGATCCGAGTTGGTGTTCCACTTCAGTGATGACCTCCTCTGGTGTCGAGGTGCCAGCCGTGATACCGACGGTCTCCGCCCCGTCACACCACTCGGCCCGCAAGTCGCTCGCCGTCTGCACGTGGTCCACGCGCGGACAATAGCGACTGCAGGTCCTGACCAGTTCGTGTGTGTTGCTGCTGTGCGCCCCGCCGATGACGACCACCACATCACACTGGCGTGCCAACACGACGGCTGCTTCCTGGCGGAGTTTGGTGGGCTGGCACACGGTGTCGATGAAACGAACTTCCGCGTGCGGGAACCGCCCGCGAATCAACTGCACGAGATGCTGCACCCGCTCGATGGGCTGTGTGGTCTGGGCCACGACGCCGAACCGCTCCCGCTCGTGAAGCCGCCGAACGTCCTCCTCCGAGAAGACGACGTCGCACTCGTCGAGATCCTCAGTCATCCCACGCACTTCCACGTGATCGCGCCTGCCGATGATAACCGGGTGAAAGCCCTCGCGCACGACTTTCGCCGTCGCGCGATGCGCCACGTGGACGAGCGGGCAGGTGGCTTCGAGCACCTTCAAACCGCACCTGCGCGTCTGGTTGATGGCCCGCTCCGATGCGCCGTGCGCAGTGACCATCACTGTGTGTGTGCCGACGTCAGCCGGTTGTTGCGCAAAGCGAATCCCCTCGGTCCGCAATTCGGCGAGCACAACCTCGTTATGAACGAGATCGCCGAGGATGGTGAGCGGTTCGTGTTGCGCGGTTTCGATGGCGAGCGTGATTGCGTTCCTCACTCCGAAACACATGCCCAGATGTTCAGCGCGGATGATCGTCATGGTTGATCTGCCGGGGCGGGCAGGAGGCGGCCGCCGCGTCCCGCTGGTATGTCGATGTCTTTCGGCGACACTCACAGAGCGCACCTCTTGCTGTGGTGGTCGTGCGTACCCTTTGTGCTACAAAGTGAATGATTATGCAGATACACGTCCGTTCACAGGTCCTCTACCCAGGCTTGTTCTGCCGGACGATCTGCTCGAGCAGGTTGACGTAGCTGGCAAACGCCTTCTTGCCCGCGGAGGTCAGCGCGCAGGTCGTGCGAGAACGCTTCTTTTCGTAGGACTTGCTGACCGACACGTAGCCGGACTCCTGCAGCGTGCGAATGTGCGTGGTCAGGTTGCCGTCCGTCATTTTGAGGGCGTCGCGCATCTCGGTGAACGACAGTTCCCTCGACGCGGCCAGCATGGACATGATGGCGAGTCGCCCTTTCTCGTGGATGACGCGATCGAGATGGAGAAGCGTTTCGGGGTTCACGCGGCGTTCGTTGCCTTTTCGCTTAAGTGCAGATACGCGCCATACGCCAGGTGCAGCACGCCAAAGAACAGGCCCATCAGCAGATTTGGATTCACGTGGAGGTCCTGTCGCGCAAGTGCTGTGGCGCACACCAGGCCGCACGCGCCCGCAACAAACACCC
The DNA here is from genome assembly GCA_026393755.1 of Acidobacteriota bacterium. NCBI lineage: Bacteria > Pseudomonadati > Acidobacteriota > Acidobacteriota bacterium. The sequence goes on along the minus strand of JAPKZO010000024.1, from coordinate 39,562 downwards.
ATCCAAACAGCCTGATGCCTCTCGGCATGAAGAAGCCCGCCGCGTGCAGGGCGCAGCCGTACAAGAGCACCCAAAGGCACGACAGAGACAGGACGCCGCCCGCACCGCCTTCCGCCAGGAGGGACACCAGACCGATGCACATCCCGGCGGCAAGTGGCGGAAGCAGGGCCTGTGCGACCCGCCGCGCAGGCGGGGACCAAAACGGTTCGTGGTCCTTGATTGCCTGCTGTCGGGCGATGAGAAAGGCACCCACGACGGCGACGGCCGCCGTGCCCAGCCAGAGCCCGCCAAAGGCCCGCATCGAGTCCAGGCGAAGCACGGACCCCGCCGCCCCGGCGGCCACGCCCAGCGCGCCGGCAAAGAGCATGATTGGCTCGAGCGCTCGACGATACAACGCGGAGCGCTCCATCAACGTGCGGATGGTCTGAAGCTGTTCGGCGGCCCAGTGTGTTTCCATGTCTGTGACTTTGTATCACAAAGCATAAGTGTGTCAAGAGCGCTCTTCGAGGAGAGCGACGCAGCGGCCATGTTCCTCCTCCTCCTTATGACCGCCGGCTGATTTCCCTGGAGGTCGGCATCGCCCGCCTCTATAACCGGCACGGCCGCATTGCAGTACGCCGTGCCGCGCACGACACGCTGTCAACGCACTGCCTCCTCCTATGAGTAACCGTAAGGCCTTCGGCCTCTGGACGCTGTTCGCGGCCGTCTGCTGGATCACCGGCCTCATCGCGGCCGGCATCTTCATCTGGCATCTCTGGACCGACTGGTCTCCCAGATAGGACTGTTGCCGATCGCGTGTGGGGGGACGCAGGGCATGACGCGAATGCGCTCTCCGGGGAGAGCGGCCTGTCGCATGTCGTGTGAACGTGCGATGATAGGAGTGTCGGCCGCGCTCGTGCGCCTTTGGTCCGGCAGCAAAGCGAGGGAACACTGGCAACTCACACAAAACTTACGGCGCAGAAGCGCATGCGCGAACGTTCGCGTCAGGAATGGCAGAAGGAAAAGGCCGCTCGGCGCGACGAGGCTAAAGCCCGCAGGCAGAGTGCTCCGACGGCCGCAGAACAGGAGGCGCGCGATCTCGCGGGGATCGTGCCCGGCCCCCAACCATCGCCATGGGGGGATGACCCCGAGCCGGGCGGCGGGACCGCTGACAAGAAAGACGAACCTCCCGCGTAGTTGGTGCATTCGCGCCGCAATCACGCAGGAATCCTTCGTCACCCGGTGAGCGCAAACCGCCCATAGGCGCGAGTGCGCCAGGCCACCCTCATGCGGCTACCGGTCTGGTGGCGGTGCGGCGTCGTCACCGACACGCAGCTTTGGGCTCCGACGTTGACGGCCGGTCGTAGAGCCACAACGCGATGTGCGTGTCTGGCAGCGGAACTTCCCGGCGAAATACGAGCTCGCCGCGGTCCACTCGCTCCAGGACGGCGCTCCGCTGTGCCGGGTAGTAACTGGTGACATCGAGCGGCGCGAAGCCCGGGTCGAGAGGCGCTAACAGCAGAACCCGGGTCGCGAGCGGGAGAGCGACGCCATTGGCGCCACCGACCTCGAAGGGGAAGCAAGGCACGCCGGATGGCGGTCCCAGCTCCCACCTGAAAAGACCTGGGGAGAGTTCGTTGCTGTGCCCCACGATCGCCAGACGGTCGCCAGCGTTCAGTTCGGCGCGGATCGAGTCCAGGGCCGCACGCAGCGTCTCGTTGTCGGTGTAGTTCTCGAATGCGTACGCCCGGAACCGCTCCTGCGTGACCACGTCCCGCGCCGCCAGCACACCGACCGCCACGACCAGCGGCGCCAACAGGCTGGCGGCAAGGCGGCCACGGCCCGAACCCATGAACCATCGTCCAACTTCGCTCGCAGCGGCCAGGCAGAGCAGAACGACCATCAACAGCAGGAATCGCGGGAACCGGGTGTGATGGAACGCGATGGCGGCGAACTGCAGCGGGACTGCGACGATGAGCAACTGCATGAGCGGCGGCTGCCGTCGATACCGCACGGTCGCCACGCCAAAGGCGACGACCACACACGCCAGGATCCACTCGTTGTAGAAGTAGGCCGTCCGAAGCGCGTCGAGATAGGCTGCGATGCCCGCTCTGACGGTGGACTCGCCAAGGGGTCGGTTGAACACAAGGTTGAAGACGTCCCGGATGTGGTTCGGATAAGGCGACGCCAACCAGACCGCCACCGGTGCCGCGAACCACAGCAACAGGGGGCGAATGCGCGGATCGGCCGACGTCAGACGAACCCAATCGATCCGGCCCCGACGATGCAGGTACCACAGCCGCCCCAGGAGCAGGTAGAGCACGACGTAGCCAGTGTTGCCAATCGAGTGCACGGAGATCCGCCGCCCGAGGAGTTGGAAGTCGAACCCACCCGAACGCACGATTAGCAGCAATCCGGCGACATACAGGCTGACGAACGCACCGGTTGGCGTTGATACGACGCGCCACGCCCATCGAGAGAGACTCGTCAACCTCCGGACGGCGTTCCAGTCTGAGGTTCGCTCGAACCACTCGTGGAGCACGAGCGGCGCCGCAAGCAGCAGGAAATAATTGTACTTGGTGAAGAACAGGACGGTCAGGGAGACCGCGAACAGGCGCGCCGCCCGCGGGCTCGGGTTGCGACGATAGTGCACAAAGGTGAGCAGCACGAGGAGCTGTGCCAGTGCCCCAAGCACCTCCGTCATGGGCACGGATGCGTATGCCAGCAGGAAGGGGGACGACATCAGCAGCGCCAGGAAGAGGCTGGCTGACAGCACGGCACCCTGCTTCCACTGACGCCACAGCACGGCACAACCAGTCAGGCCGGCGAGGATGAACGCGACCAGGCCGCTCCAGAGCCCGGACGTCATGCCGCCGCCGAGCACGAGGTAGAACGGCACCATGTATATCGAGAGCATCGGCGGCCAATAGCCTTGAAGCCAGAGGTCCAAGAGCAGCCGATGGATCTGGCCGGTGGCGAGCAGGTGGTAATCCAGCCAGCCGTGACCGAGGTGCGTCACCAGGTCCCATAGCGGCACGAGGCGCCGGGCCCGGACAATCTCGATGGTGTGCTGCGCGACGACGTGCGCCACGTAAGCCAGGGCCGCCGTCGCAATTGTCAGGAGGACCGGCAGCGGGATCCCAGGCAGCCACGTCTGATGCTGTGATTCCGCCGCGGTTCTATCGGTCATCATGCGGACGAGGATTGTCGATCAATGGGTGGCCGCTGACAATACGGGAGCTTCGCGCCTCCGATTCGCACGGCGCAGGTCCAGATCCCGCATAATCTTATCGCGGACCGTTTCCCAATCCTGCGCCTCGACGAGTCCTTTGCCAATATCCCGGGAGCGGCGCTCCAGTTCCTCGGCCCAGGCGACCGCCACCTGCTCGGCCGGTTCCTTGAAACTTGCCAACATCTCCTCAGTCAGACGGGCTCGTTCGCAGCGAGGCAGCCTGAGCGCCGCCGCCAGCAAGTCATCGGTCGACATAGGCTCAGCTTACGCCTCGGGCGCTTCTGGCGCCAAGCCCGTTCGGGGTGTGCGCCACATAAGGGAATTGGAGGCGCTGTCCCCCCTGCTCTGCCTCAGCGCGGTGTGTGTGATTGAAGACACAGTCCACAAGATCAGTTGATCTTGACGAGACCTTGCTGTCGCAGGAACTCCGCCAGCGTCGCCGCCGTCAGTGCCTCGCCCGCCTCATTGAGATGTGAGTCGTCCGGAAAGTACATGTTCTCGCCCTTCTCGACGCGCTCCTGCAGGGCCGTCGTCAGATCGAGAAACGGAATCCCCGTCCCCGCGCAAACACGCCGCATCAGCGCGTTCTGAGCCAGCCGATTGCGAGACAGGCGCGCGAGATCGAGCGGCACGGGCATGTCCGGTAGAGAGAAATGCAGCGCGCTGGCCAACTCCTCTCCAGAAAACGTGCGCTCGAGCAGAGGAAGATACACCTGACTCTTGAACGGGATGAACATCAGGACAAATCGCGCGCCAGCATCGCTCGACGCGCGCTGCATGTCGCGGATGTTCTCGATCGCCAGCGCCCACCCGCGCCGTGCCGCGAGATCGTCTTCCGAGTAGCGCAGAAGGTTGAGATACGGCGGCATGAACGCCCATCGCAGCGTCAGCCCGTTGACCGGCACCGTGAACACTCCGCGATCGAAGCGCGGGCCCGCAGAACGAGACGACGAGGCCGACGATGTTCCCACCGCGTCAGCCACCGCGGTCGCCGGCAGCGCGGCGGCAGTCGCCGCTCTGGCGGCCGCCTGGATCGCGCTTGTCAGATACCACGTGTCCGCTCGAATCACGACGTCCCGGATTGGCCAGCCGAGGGTCGGCTGCGTGACGCTGTGGTCGCCGCGTTCGAACTCCTCGAACCGCTCCGCGTCGCGAATGTCATTGCCGGCGAAGAACGCCAGCACCACTACGCGCGGATGGTGAGTCAGGGCGAAATCCTGAAGGACCAGCCGTTCCTGCTGCGGCCCGAAGCCGGCCGTTCCGTAGTTCTGGACGACGAGGCCCAGCCGACGTTCGAGCTGAGACGGCCACGCCGATTCCACCGCCATCGTGAGGGCGTCGGTAAAGGAATCCCCGAGCGCCGCGACATCGATCGGGTCGCGCGTGACGGCATTTCGAAAACCCTCGCCGTCGCTCGAAAACGCGTACCGATGGATTCGCCTCTCGCTCATCGCGGACGGCACGAAGCCCATGCGTATGACGTCGCCGTCGCGCCATTCGTTTTCGGCGCCGCGGACGTTGGGCATCAGACGTCGCCCGTAGCGCGGTGATGACTGCCAGCGCGGATCCTCGGTGGGCTCTCCCAGATCGTGGCGGAGTGCGCTGATCCCGCTTGGCAGCCGGCTGGACGCCACGCGCAGGCCCACCTCCGCGGCAAGCAGGGCGACGCCGACGCTCGCGAACATCGTTAACGCCGCCATCCACGCAAAACGCCCGGGCAGCGGCTGCGGCAACGCGGGATGCAGCCAGCGGCACGTCTTGCGGGCTCGGCGCCAGATCAGCCAGCAGATCGTCAGAATGCCCAGCAGCCACAGCTCCGGGGCGATCCGGAGGTTCCGGCGCAACTGCAGGTCCGACCACGTCAGTTCGCCATGGCTGACGATGTCCACGATGCCGTTTCCGGTCGGGAACTGGCACTCGATCGCCATCGGTCCGGCGACATTCCCCCGAGCCACCACCCTGTCGGCGTCGCCCTGCCGGAGATGAATCTCGAAGCTCGCGGCGCCAGTCGGCGTCAGGTGCGCCCGTATGGTGGAGTCCTGCCCGATAGCTGCGCGAAACGACACCCGTTCGTCGCGCAGCACAATGCGCGGAACGACACCGGTCTTGTCCAGATCGAAGCGCTGACGCGCGGTCGATCCGACCGCATCGTCCACCCGGCGATCGAGATAGAGACGGTAGGTCGCCACGTACGCCCATTCCTTCGCGAGGAGGAGCAGCGTCGCGAGTGCGACAAGGAGCAACACGTGGGGAATCAGGCGGATGGCGCGCACGTCGTTTTGATCCTACGGCGCGGCCCGCAGAAACCAGTGTTCCCTTTGGTACACGTCCTGTCACGCGCGTGACGGATACTGAGCGTCGCCCTCCCGGGCGCCGGGAAGGACAGGCCGGGAAGACGCAACGGGTGGTCTGGTGCTCGTCGAATCGTGATCGGAAAGGTCGACAATGACAGGCACCTTAAGAGCGATCAGCCGGGACAAAGCCAGGGACGCTGGCATGGCGTTTGTCCTGCTCTGTCTGCTTGGATCGGGGTGGTCGCACGCCCGATGGCTCGAATCGGCGGCCATGGTCGGCCTGGTGGTCGACATGATCTGGCCGGCCGCCTTCACGCCCTTCGCCGTCGTCTGGTTCGGACTCGCAGAGGTGATGGGCGCCGTGGTCTCGAGGATCCTGTTGACGGTGCTCTTTGTCGGCGTGCTGACGCCCATCGGACTGGTGCGGCGCGCACTCGGCCGCGATCCCATGCGCCTGAAGCAGTGGCGGCGGGGCCGGGCATCGGTGTTTACGGTACGGGACCACCGGTATACACCCGCCGACCTCGACCGTCCGTACTAGCGAGGGCCTATGCAGTTTCTGGCAGACCTCTGGGGCTTTCTCAGGACGCGCAAGAAGTACTGGATGTTGCCGATGATGGCGATGCTCCTGCTCTTCGGGGCGATCGTCTTCCTGGCAAGCGGCACGGCGGTGGCGCCGTTCATCTACACACTGTTCTAGCACGCCGCCTGACCACGATGCCCAACGGGATTCTCGGGATCTCAGCTTTCTACCATGACAGCGCGGCCGCCATGCTGGTCGACGGGAAGATCGTCGCCGCGGCGCACGAGGAACGCTTCTCGCGCAAGAAGCATGACGCGTCGTTTCCGCGCCTCGCCGCGCGCTACGTGCTCGACGAAGCGGGACTGGCGGTGTCCGACATCAGTTGCGTGGCGTTCTACGACAAGCCCTTCCTGAAGTTTGAGCGCCTGCTCGAGACGTACCACGCCTTTGCGCCCTCCGGGCTGCCGAGTTTCCTGTCGGCGATCCCGGTCTGGATCAAAGAGAAGCTCTAGCGCGTTCTACCCGTCGCCGTTCCCGGAGTCGGCGATCCTCTCGCTCGACGGCGTCGGGGAGTGGGCCACCACCACGATCGGCCACGGCCGCGGGGCCGACATCACGATCCTCCGCGAGCTTGAGTTTCCCCATTCACTCGGCCTGCTCTATTCCGCCTTCACCGCGTATCTCGGGTTCCGGGTCAACTCCGGTGAATACAAGCTGATGGGCCTGGCGCCGTACGGCGATCCGGCGTCGAGTGAGGTCCGGGCATGGCGCGACGCTATCTTCTCCGAACTGGTCGACCTTCGAGACGAAGGGTCGTTCCTGCTGAACATGGAGTACTTCAACTATGCCACGGGGCTGACCATGTGCCGGGACGAGCGGTGGCAGACGTTGTTCGGCATGGCGCCACGCGGGGCGGATGATGAGATCCTGCCGCACCACATGAATCTGGCGCTGGCCATCCAACAGGCCACCGAAGAGATCGTCTTCAAGCTGGCCGACACCGCGCACGCGCTGACCGGGTCCCACCACCTGACGATGGCCGGAGGCGTGGCGCTCAACTGCGTCGCCAACGGCAAACTCCTGAGGCGGGGCCCATTCACCGAGATCTGGATCCAGCCGGCGTCTGGTGACGCGGGTGGCGCGCTCGGAGCGGCGTTGGCCGCGTGGCACATCACCCAGGATCAGCCGCGCCAGTTCCCGGTGACGCCGGATGCGATGAACGGTGCCTACCTCGGTCCCGCATACGGCGCCGGCGACGTCGAACGCATGAGCCGCCGATGTGGCGCGGTGTCGACGCGCTTCGACGACATCGATGCCCTCTGCGATCACGTGGCGGCACTGATAGACGAGGGCAAGGTCGTCGGCTGGTTCCAGGGGCGGATGGAGTTCGGCCCGCGCGCGCTGGGCAACCGCAGCATCCTCGGTGATGCGCGCAATCCCGAGATGCAGCGCCGCATGAATCTCAAGATCAAGTACCGGGAGGGGTTCCGACCGTTCGCGCCGTCGGTGCTGGAAGAGTCCATTGGCGACTACTTCGATCTCGATCGACCGACGCCGTACATGCTGCTCGTGGCGCCGGTGGCGAAGCACCGCTGCCGTCCCCTTCCAGCCGACTACGCGTCACGGCCGCTCTATGAGCGTCTCTACTTCCAGCGATCCGACCTGCCGGCGATTACGCACGTCGACTACTCGGCCAGGATCCAGAGCGTGAGCCGCGCCACCAACGAGCGCTACTGGCGGCTGATTGACGCATTCCGTCGCCGCACGGGGTACGGCGTGATCGTCAATACGAGCTTCAACGTGCGGGGCGAACCGATTGTCTGCACGCCGGCGGACGCCTACCAGTGTTTCATGACAACCGAGATGGACACGCTCGTGGTCGAGAACTTCGTTTTCGACAAAGGGGCGCAGAAGCCGTGGTCTGAGGCCGACCGCAGGAAGTACCTGGGCGCCTACGGCGTCGACTAACTCATGTGTCACGTGACCGCTATCCCGCGGTCGCGCCACGCCGGCCGCGTCTGGGCTGGGGAGGGCGTCTACTCAGAGAATCTGCAGGCGACGCCGCAATCTGCCGTCGGGCGCTTCTGGCGCCAAGCCCGTTCGGGGTGTGCGCCACATGAGGGAGTTGGAACGCGGAGCCATGATGCGGCGTGTGTCGATTCTCGTCCTGGGACTGATCCTGATCTACCTGGTCGTCGCCTACCTGGTACTGCCGTGGGCGTGGACAATCAACACGCGCCGCCATCCTGACCTGAGCGCCAGCCCCCGCATCACCCTCACGGCCGAAGGCGTCTCAGGTGATCCGTTGAACATCGCGCTGGTGGGATCCGACGGCTCGATCGTCCGAGCCATGACCGCAGCCGGGTGGCATCCGGCTGATCCCATCACGTTTCGAACCAGTCTGCGGATCGTTGAACGCACGCTGCTCAAGCGGCCCGATGAGACAGCCCCGGTCAGTAACCTGTTTCTGTTTGGCCGTAGGCAGGACCTGGCGTTCGAGCAACCTGTCGGCGCCAGCCCTCGCCAGCGGCACCACGTCCGGTTCTGGCGGGCGGGCGTGACCGACCTGGGACAGCCGCTCTGGCTCGGGGCGGCGACCTATGACACGTCGGTCGGGGTGAGCCACAGGACCGGTCAGGTCACTCATCACATCGCCGCAGACCTCGATGCCGAGCGGGACAAGTGCTCGGCCGACCTCAGACGAGCCGGGGCGGCCGAGGAGGTCTACTACGTCGAACGGTTCCACGACCGGTTGGAAGGACGCAACGGCGGGGGCGATGCCTGGCACACCGACGGCCGCCTGGTGGTGATCGTGCTCGTGCCGTCTCCGTCGCGGTGACGTGACCGCAGTCCACGCGCGCGACCACGAGAACTCAGGAAGGAAGCTGACGAAAGTCCACCACTTGACGGGACATTACCTCAGTTTACGCCCCTCTGGCGCTTCTGGCGCCAAGCTCGTCCGGGCTGCGTGCGCCACACCACGACTTGACGGCGTACGGTTCATTTGGTGATAGTCTGACTCACTCCTTCTGTCTCAGTAGTGTGACCCGCCAGCGGTGAAGAGGAGGTCAACCATGATCCGTAATCTTGCTTCCGTCGGCGCAGCAGTCCTGTCAGCGGCGCTGCTGCAGCAGTCTCCAATGGGCGCCCAGCAGACGCCCCCGGGCCCACCATCTGGCGCGCCGGGCGCCCAGGTCGCGGCGGCCGTCAGGCATGACCGGTCGCCGGCGCTGCGAGATATTCCGCCGACTATGGTGGAGGTCGAGGGGGGACGCGAGATGCGGGCCCCGATGCCCGTGAAGCGAGGCCCCGGAAAGGCGCAGGGCTTTCGTGACCCCGTGCTGCAGCAGGCGCTTCCCCTGACATTGATGCCCTCTGCGACTGTGAACTTCGACGGCGTCAACAACGTCGACGGCGTGCTTCCGCCCGACACCAATGGAGATGTGGGTCCGAACCACTACGTCCAGTGGGTGAACTTGTCGCTGGCAATCTACGACAAGGCCGGCGGGCTGATGTATGGCCCCACCAACGGCAACACGATCTTCAGCGGGTTCGGAGGCCCCTGCGAAACCAGCAACGACGGCGATCCAATCGCGCTCTACGACGAGCAGGCTGATCGGTGGTTGCTGACGCAATTCGCGCTGCCGAACTACCCTGCCGGTCCGTTCTACCAGTGCATTGCCGTGTCAACGACCGGCAACCCGCTCGGCCAGTACAACCGCTACCAGTTCTCGTTCGCGAAGATGAACGACTACCCGAAGTTCGGGGTGTGGCCCGATGGTTACTACATGTCGTTCAACCAGTTCGCCGCGCGTTCGGGTAAGTGGGCCGGGCAGGGCGCCGCCGTCTTTGAACGGGAGAAGATGCTGGCGGGCGACCCGACGGCTCGGATGATCTACTTCGACATGGCGAGCGACTCGAGCCTCGGCGGGATGCTCCCCTCGGACCTCGATGGCGCGCCCCCGGCAGCCGGTGAGCCGAACGTGTACATGCAGTTCGACGACAGCCCGGACCAGTTGCAGATCTGGCAGTTCCACGCGGACTGGAAGAACACGGCCAACTCGACCTTTACGAAGGCGGCAACTGTCGGCACAGCCGCATTCGACCCGAACATGTGCAACTACGCCAGAGGCTGTATCCCTCAGCCGGGAACGTCGGCCAAGCTCGATGCGATCTCCGACCGGCTGATGTACCGGCTGCAGTACAGGAACTTCGGCGACCACGCAGCTTGGGTGGTGAACCACACCGTCGACGTTGACGGGACTGATCGGGCTGGGATTCGCTGGTACGAGGTCCGCAAGGCCGGAGGCGCCTACTCGGTCTTCCAGCAGGGAACTTACTCACCCGATTCCACCGGCCGCTGGATGGCGAGCGCGGCCATGGACGCGGTCGGGAATATAGCCCTCGCCTTCAACACCTCATCGTCCGTCTTCTACCCGTCTGTGCGCTATACCGGTCGCCTCTTCGGCGATACAGCCGGCCAGATGACTCAAGGTGAGGCCGACATCATGGGCGGCAGCGGATCGCAGACCAGCACCTACAGCCGCTGGGGCGACTACAGCATGCTGGCCGTGGACCCGGTCGACGGTTGCACGTTCTGGGCGACGCTCGAGTACATGCAAACCACCGGGACCGCGCCGTGGCGAACGCGCATCGCGGCGTTCAAATTCCCCAACTGCGGTGCACCGCCTCTGACGGCGCCGACCGGCCTGGGCGCCACCGCCGTTTCGTCTTCCCAGATCAACCTCGCCTGGACAGACAACTCCACCAACGAAGTCGGCTTCAAGATCGAGCGCTGCATGGGTGCAGGCTGTACGAACTTCGCCCAGATCGCCACGGTTGGCGCCGGGGTCGCTGCCTACGGTGACATCGGCCTTGCGGCGTCCACGTCCTACACTTATCGCGTTCGGGCGTACAACTCGGACGGCGATTCCGCGTACTCGAACACGGCGACAGCGACAACGTCTCAGTCTAGTGGTGCTCCTGCAGCCCCATCAAGCCTGCAAGCCGTGGCAAATGGCAAGGGGAAAATCAAGCTGACGTGGGTCGATAATTCGGGGGACGAAACCTCCTTCGTGGTCGAACGGCTGTCGCCCCTCAAGGATGTGCCGGTGGGGTCAAACGTGACGTCCTATACAGATAGCGGCCTCACCACCGGCACGACCTACTCGTACCACGTGAAGGCGTGCAAGAACATCGAGTGCTCTGCCTGGTCGAACACCGCGTCGGCGCGGGCAAGGTAGGCCAGACCTTCCTGCTGGGGCGCAGGCACTGGCCTGCGCCCCCCTCTTCGGCTTCCTCCTCTCCGTTTCCCCCCTCGGCCGAAGCCACGACGCTTGGAGCCACATCGGGCGCGAGTTCCTTGACGAAGGGATTTCATGCTCCGCAGTCGGAGCGGCGACGCGGCCACATTGGCGACTGTGGCAGACACGCCTGGCGGGTGATGCGACCTAACCAGCCCGAGGAACTTCACGGACGCGGTGAAGACGCTCGGCCCTCACCTTCGGCAGACGCTATTCACACTCGCTCCACGGACGCCAACGCAGGGGCCGAATGTGAGACTCAGCCTGCTGTGGTTTGCTGGGAAATGGAGGCGCCGTCCGGATTTGAACCGGAGAATGGAGGTTTTGCAAACCTCTGCCTTACCGCTTGGCTACGGCGCCCTGTCTGGATTGACCGCCGAGAACGACGGCCAAGGAAAGAAAAGTGGAGCGGGAAACGGGATTCGAACCCGCGACTTCGACCTTGGCAAGGTCGCACTCTACCACTGAGTTATTCCCGCTCAATCCGTAAACTACGGTACCACACGGCGACGCGGTGTTTCAACAATTCCGACGGCAATCAGCACACCTCTGCACCGCTGCTCAGCAACGATCGTACCCTGAGTGCCCTTGCCTCTTGCTTCTTCCCCCTACCACCCCTCCGCCGTGAAGGCACCCCGGATAATCTCGACAGTCGGCGGGGCCCCGATGGGCGCGAGCACGCTGACGACGTCGAACCGGACGGGCCGATGCTGGCACCGATGCACGGCCAGATAGAACCGCGCCATCGTGATGATGCGCCGCTGCTTCCACCAGGTGACGGCCTCGGCGGGCACACCGCAACGGGTATCCCGGCGCGCCTTCACCTCAACGAACACCATCGTGTCGCCGTCGGCAGCGACAATGTCAATTTCGCCAACCCGCGTGCGGTAGCGCCTGGCAAGAACTGCGTACCCCCGCCGCCGGAGCGCCTCACACGCGAGATTCTCGCCCAGTATTCCGAACTTGACCGTCCCAACCGAGCCCATGTGGTCATTACGAGTGCAAGGTCTGGACCGCCAGCGGCTGCGGGCGGTTTCCCGGATATAATGGGGTGTTTGCCTGGCGCTTGCCGCGGTCACCGTGGCGGCGTCGCTCCGCCCGCGTCCCCCCAGTCTCGCCTGGTCCCACCGAACAATGGTCCAGCGCGCACGTGTCGCGGTCGACGGCCGAGGGCGGTCCCGGATCATCACATCGACTCCCGGAGGAGTGGCTTATGAAAGTGCTCGTATTGGGCGGCGGCGGCAAGATGGGCTCCATCGTCGCCTTTGATCTGGTTCGCAACAATGAGGTCACCGAGGTTGGACTGGCGGATCAGAGCCAGGCGGCGCTGGACCGCGCACGCGCGTGGCTCAGACATCCGAAGATTGTGACGCACCAGGTGGATGTGGGCCGCGCCGACGACCTGGCGGCGCTGATGCGCCTGTATGACGTCGGCGTCAACACCCTGCCGAACCGTCACGCCAGCTACACGGTCGTCGAGGCGGCAGTCCGCAACGGATTCAACTTCGTCGACATCCTCGAGGAGTATCACCGGCGCCCCGACGCGTACGAAGTCGAGGGCCTGGTGCTGCCGCAGGGCATGACGCTGGATCAATACGGAGACTGGATCCACGAGACGGCCATCAGGAACCACGTCACGTTTGTCGACGGCATCGGCTTCGCGCCCGGCATCTCCAATGTGACGTGCGGAGAGGGGATCCGTAAGCTCGACGTGGCCGAATCCGTGATCGCGCGCGTCGGCGGCGTGCCGAACAAGGAAGCGTCAGCCCGCCATCCGCTGCGCTACATGATCACGTGGGCGTTCTCGCACGTGCTGCGGGAATACGTGATCAAGGTGAACGTGCTGCAGAATGGCCAGCTCACGGAAGTGGACGCGTCGAGCGGACGCGAACGCTTCTCGTTCGACAAGATGGGCAAACACGAAGCGCTGGAGTGTGCCATCACTCCGGGCATGCCCAGCTTCATCTTCACGCGCTCAACCCTGAAGCAGTTCGCGGAAAAGACGGTGCGCTGGCCGGGACATTGGGATGGAGTCCAAACGTTGAAGGAATGCGGGATGCTCGACCTCGTTCCGGTCGAGGTCGGCGGCGTCAAGGTGGTGCCGCGCGACGTGCTGCTGGCACGGATTGAGCCGTTGCTGCGCGCGCATCCGGGCGAGACCGACGTCTGCATCATGTACAACACGGTCCTGGGGCTCAAGGACGGCAAACCGACGCGGGTGTCGTACCACCTGTGGGACGAGGCGGACACGGTCAACGGCGTGTCGGCCATGGGCCGCGTCACCGGCTACACCGCCGCGATCGCTGCGGTGATGGTGGGCCAGAAGATGGTCAAGGAAACGGGCATCGTCGCGCCCGAGGACTGCTTCTACGGCGAGAACTACGGTCACTTCATGGGTGAACTGGCGAAGCGAAGCATCAGGATTGAAGAGACGGTGGAGACGATTCAGTAGACGCCGGCCGCCTTCGCCTCCGGCTACGGCGGCCAGGGGCGCGAGTAACCGCACCAGAGGGTTAGGCGCCCCTGCCGATCTTCCAGCGTGTGCCACTGGCGGAATCTTCGAGGATGATGCCGCGGGCCGCCAGCTCCTTGCGGATGCGGTCCGCCGTCGCGAAGTCGCGGCGGCTTCTGGCCGCCTGGCGTTCGGCGATGAGCCGTTCGATCTCTTCTGGCGCGGGCGCCGATTGAGCATCCTCGGCGCGCCTGAGCGACATGAATCCCAGCACACGGTCGATGTCGTCGAACACTCCCCGGATCGACTCGAGGTCGGGCTCCCCCATCTCTCCGGCATCGATGGCCGAGTTCAGCGCGCGCACCAGATCGAACACGATGCCCAGGGCGCCGGCCGTATTGAGATCCGCGTCGAGCATCTCGCCAAACTCGGCGCGTGCCTGTTCGACCCTGGCCACCGTCGCCGGATGAGGCTCGCCGCCACGGACGTGGTCGAGCCGGCCGAGGAAGTCCATCAACCGCTGCACCGCCTCTTCGGCCTGCTGGAGGCTGACCCACGAGAACTTCAACTGCTTGCGGTAGTGAGTCGACATGTAGAGATACCGCAGCGCCGACGGCCTGAAGCCCCGCGCGACGACGTCGGGAAGCGTGAACTGGTTGCCGAGGGACTTCGACATCTTCTCTTCGTCGATGAGGAGATGCTCGACGTGGACCCAGAATCGTGAGAACGGCGTCCGGGTGGCCCCCTCGCTCTGGGCGATCTCATTCTCGTGGTGCGGGAAGACGAGATCGATGCCACCAGCGTGCAGGTCGATCGGCGCGCCGTCCAGCAGCCGCAGGGCCATGGCCGAACACTCCAGATGCCAGCCGGGCCGGCCCGGGCCCTGGCCGAAGTCCCACGTCGGCTCGCCGGGATGGGTGGCCTTCCAGAGCACGAAATCCCGGACATCTTCCTTGGCGTAGGAGTCCGAATCCACGCGCGCGCCAGGCTGGATGCCGCTGTGGTCGAGCCGCGCCAGATCCCCGTACGCCGGGAAGGTCGCGATCTTGAAGTAGATCGATCCGTCGCTCCGATACGTATGGCCGTTGCGATCGAGCGCGCCAACCAGGTCCGACATCGCCCGCAGGTTCACCTCGTCGGTGGCCCGGGGATTCTCCTCGACCGGCTCCAACGCCAGCGCCCGGGCATCTTCGCGAAACGCCGCGATGTACTGATCCGTGTACTCGCGCAGCGGCATTCCGGCCTTCTGGGCCCCGGCGATCGTGCGATCGTCGACGTCGGTAAAGTTCATCACCTGCCGCATCGTGTAGCCGCAGTGATACTTCAGCACGCGCCTCAGCACATCGAGACACACGAAGGTCCGGAAGTTGCCGATGTGCCCGCGGTTGTACACGGTCAGACCACACGTATACATCCGGACGGTATTGTCCCGCAGGGGCGTGAAGGCCTCCTCGCGTCGCGTCAGCGTGTTGTACAGGCGGAGCATTGATGCAACGAGCCTTGAACCTACTTCGGCCTGGGGAAACCGAGCGCCAGGAAGCTGTTCGACCCGCAGGACACCGACAGATCGAGTGCTGTCTCTCCCGCGCACAGCGACACCTCGATCGGCGGTGCGTCTTCGACGCGGTGTCCGTTTACGGCCTTGAGAAACGCGGTCTCCATCGACCGCCCGACCTCAGTCGCTTCATCCTCGCCCATCCCGGCAGAAACCGCGAGACGGCTCGTCAACTCGCCAACCGTCGGCGCAAAGTCCCGATTCGGCGGAAAAGTCGCCGTCAGGCACAAGGTCGGACGCTCGTCGGCAACAGTCATTGAGGATCTGATTCTAAACCGAAATCACCTTCAGCAGGGCCCGGGCACGTTCACAATCGGCCGAGATCTGCGCCTGCAGGGCCTCTGTGGACGTGAACGTCAGCTCATCCCTCAGGCGCTGAACGAATGACAATCGCACGCGCGTGCCGTACATGTCGCCTCCACCATTCAGCAGATGGGTCTCCACCAGTTGAGCCGCGGATTCGCCGAACGTCGGGTGGTGTCCGATGTTGGTCACCGATGGCCACTCCCTGCCATCGACGCGCACAACCGTCGCGTAGACACCCGGCCTGGGCAGCAGTCGGTCGCCCGTGTCGAGATTCGCCGTTGGAAACCCAATCAGGCGGCCGCGTCCGTCGCCAACGACAACGGTGCCCTCGATGTCATAGCGATGCCCCAACAGTTCCGCCGCCTCACCGACCGCACCCGCCTCAACCAGAGCCCGGATCCGCGTGCTGCTGACGATGGTGCCGTGGTGGAGCACCGAATCAACCTTGCTGGCAGCGAATCCATACTGACGGCCGAGGGTCTGAAGCGTCGAGACGTCTCCCGATCGGTTGTGTCCAAACCGGAAGTTGGCGCCGACCCAGACTTCGGAAACGCCAAGCCAGTCGACCAGGACCGCCTTCACGAACACCTCCGGGCCCCACTGGGAGAGTTCGTAAGTGAAGCCGACGATGGCCACCCCTGCCAGGCCCGTGCGTTCGAGGGCTTCGATCTTCCTGGCCATGTCCATCAGCAGGCGCGGGGCCTCGCCGGCCCTGGTGATCCGCCGTGGGTGCGGGTCAAACGTCAGGAGCACGGGCGTCCGGTCGCCCTCGGTCGCGGCCCGAATGACACGGTCCACAATCGTCATGTGGCCGCGGTGCAGGCCGTCGAAATTGCCCAGCGCCAGAACGGGCGATCGCCATGCCGCGGGCCGCGAATCGTCTGGATAGCGGATGATCTCCACGATCAAATCTCCAGCACCAGGCCGTCGTAGGCGAGCTCAACTCCCGCCGGAAGCTGCACGTTGGTCGCGGCGTGCGGAAGATCGTGACAGACGTGCGTCAGGAAGGCTCGGCGGGGCGCCAGCCGTTCGATCACACCGAGCGCGCCGGCCACGTTGAAGTGCGTGCCGTGCGGCCGATGCCTGACCGCGTCGATCACGAGGGTGTCGAGCTGGGTGAGCAGCGGCCACGACTCGTCGGGAATCAGATTGCAGTCGGTCAGATAGGCAAATCCGCCGACCCGGTATCCCAGGATCAGCTGCGGCCCATGCCACACCTTGACAGGAACGATCGTCTGTCCCGCGATCGACAGCGGGCCGGCCAGCTTCTGCAACTGAATGCGCGGCAATCCCCCGCCGTGGTCCGTGGCGTCAAACGCGTAAGAGAAGATTCGCCGCACGTTGTCGATGGTGTACTCATCGCCATAGCAGGCGATAGGCTTGCCGCCCTGGAGCACATTGAATCGCCTGACGTCATCGAGGCCCATCACGTGGTCGGCGTGACAGTGCGTGAAGAGAATCGCGTCGACCCGCACGACGCCGTGCCGCAGCGCCTGCATCCGCAGATCCGGCGTCGTATCCACCAGCACGCTCGTGCCGTCTTCGAACTGGATGTACACGGAGGGACGGGTCCGCTGGTCGCGGGGATCAGCCGACTGGCAGACCGGGCAGCCACAGCCGATCATCGGCACGCCGTGCGACGTGCCGCTACCCAGGATCGTGACGCGACCAGCCGGGGTGCTCAAGACGACTCAGGTACCTTGTCGTCGGCCGGACCCGGGTACTGCTGGGCCGCGACGAATCGCATCCGCAGGTCGTACAGCACCTGCTCAATCATCGAGCGCTCCTGGGCCGTAAGGTTGCCCTGGGTCTTTTGTTCGAGCATCCCGAGAATCTCGATCATCTGCGCCGCGCCGGCCAGATTCAGCGGCTTCTTCTCGCCCGTCACCGGATCGGGATAGTCGCCAAAGTGCACGGCTGCCGTGGTCATGAGCGAGATCACGAAGCCAGTAAATGTCACCGTCGGGTCTTCAGACACGCTACCGCCTCCCTGCTCACGACGTCACCCTCGCCCGCGCCCGCAATCGTCCACTACCCCGATCGGAGGAGACGCCGTGCGGTCCGCCGGCCAGAATGGCCACCGGATCGGCATGGTAGCATACCGCCCATGGCTCCAACGACACCCGCCGATGCGTTCGCCCGACTGGTCGAAATCGTGCGCTATCTGCGCGGTCCGAACGGCTGCCCGTGGGATCGGGCGCAGACGCTTCAGACGCTGCGGCCCTTCCTGCTCGAAGAAACCTACGAGGTGCTCGAAGCCCTGGACCGGGACGACCGGGTGGCTCTTCGCGAAGAACTCGGCGACTTCATCTTCGAAGCGGTGCTGCTTGCGCAACTGTGCGACGAGGCCGGCGATTTCTCGATCGCCGAGTCGCTCGAGTCCATCTCGAACAAGCTCGTGCGCCGGCACGTCCACGTCTTCGGGCCGAACGAGGGAACACCTGCGAAGCCGGCTGAGCCAAGCACAATGACGCCCGACGAGGTGATCCGGCTGTGGGAAAGCGTCAAGGCTCGCGAGACCACCGACACGGGCAAGCCCAAGACGACGCTCGGCGGCGTGCCCAGGACACTGCCGGCGTTGCTGCGCGCGCACGAAGTCTCCACACGTGCCGCCGCGGTCGGTTTCGACTGGGAACGCGCGGCAGACGTCGTGACGAAGATCGAGGAGGAGGTGGCGGAGCTGCGCGAGGTGGTCGGCTCCGGTTTGGCTGCTGATCGGGCACGGGCCGAAGAAGAAATGGGCGATCTGCTGTTTGCCATCGCGAACCTCTCGCGCAAACTCGGGATCGAACCGGAGTCGGCGCTGCGCGAAGCCAACGACAAGTTCACACGCCGATTCGGCTCGATGGAAGCGAGTCTCCGGGAACACGGCAGAGCGCTCACCTCCTACACCCTTGACGAGATGGAGACCGCCTGGGGCCGCGTCAAACAGGCGGAACGGCATGCGGCGCCGCCGGCGTCAGGCGCTGACGGCGCCCGGTGAAACTCCTCACGTCCGCGGTGCGCCCGTCGGTCTCGATCGTGACGGCGCCATCCTGATCGGTCCGGAACACGGCGGCGCCAATTGCACGGTATCGTTCCACCACATCCCGGCCGGGATGCCCGAACCGGTTGTTCCTCCCGACGCTCATCACCACGGCCGCCGGCAGCAGCGCCCGGAGAAGCGGCTCAGAGCTTGACGAGGGGCTTCCATGATGTGGAGCCTGCACGATGGTGATCGGCGCCGGCGTGAGCAAGCGCGCCAGCGCCTGCTCGCTCGCCGCCTCGATGTCTCCTGGCAGCACGATCGCAACACGTCCGTAGCGCAGCTCAATGACGACGGAGTCGTCGTTGCGGACGCGCTGCCGCTCCCAGTCGGCGGGCGGAGGATGCCACACGATGAGGTCGACGCCCGCGATCCGGATCTGATCGCCCCGCTGGACCGTGCGCCACGCCGAGCCGCTCCCGCCCGCGAGATCGCGCAGCTGGCGCAGCGGTTCGTGTTTCGGGACGGGAGTTCCTTCCCAGACCTCATCGGGCACCAGGTCGCGCACCAGGGACGGAGCTCCACCGATGTGGTCCGCATCGCCGTGTGTCAGGACGAGGTGTGCCAGTTGCCTCACACCACGCGTCCAGACCACAGGCTCGATGACCCGACGCGCGATGTCGAACCGCGGTCCGGTTGCTCCTCCGGCGTCGATCATCCACGCGTGACCAGAGGGGAATTGAATGAGGGTCGCATCGCCCTGTCCGACGTCGATGAACGTCACACGCAGTCGGCCTGCCGCGCCCCGGCTGACGACCGGCGCCGCGACGATCCAGATGCCGGCGGCGACGACGACGAGCGCCGCGACACATCGAACGCGGAAGATGAGACGGACCCGAGACTCCACTTCCGGCCGGATCGCGAAGAGGACACACCAGGCTATGTAGTAGACGACGATCGCGACCGATTCGGGGGGAGGCAGCCTGGTAGTCAGCCAGGGAACCAGATCGACGAACCTGGCGCTCTCGACCAATCCCCATGCCGCCGCGTGAGTGACGACGCCCGCAAGACTCGCAAGCGGGGCCGACAGTCCCGCGAGTCCCAGGACGCACATGCCCCCGATCTGAACGACGGTCATCAGCGGAATCGCTGCGAAGTTCAGCGCCAGCCCAGCCGCCGTCACTCGCGAAAAGACGGTTGCCGAAATCGGGAACAGCGCAAGTTCGGCGGAGAGCGACGCCACAAAGAGGGCGACAACCGGCCTGAGTGCCCGTGGCAGCGGCGGCAGGCTCCCGAACGCCACCGGTGAACCGACAATGATCGCGAGTGTCGCGCCGTAGGTGAGCCACGCGCCGGCATCGTAGATCATCAGCGGTTGGATCGTCAGACTCAGACCCGCTGCGCACGCGAGCGCGTTCAACGGACGACCTCGTCCGTCAAATGCGTGAGCCACCAGCAGCACAACGGCCATCGTTGTCGCACGCGTGACGGATGCGCCGCCGCCAACGAGAAACGCGTACCCGATCAGGCAGGCCGCCACCCCGACGTCCGGGATGATGGGCACTTGCGTGACCAGACGGACCGTGACGAAGAGAAGGCCGGCCAGAATCGCGATGTTCCCGCCCGAGATCGCGATGACGTGATACGTTCCCGCCCGCTGCAGCCGCTCTTCCGTCTCGTCGTCGAGGCCGGTCCGGTCCCCGAGAATCACGGCGCGAGCCACCGCGGCCGACCGCGCACTCCACCTCCCAATCACGCGGTCGATCACGCCGCGCGCCCTGGCCCGCAATTCGGCGCACGCCTCCTCGATCGGGGTGCCTCGTGCGATCACCTCGACCAGCAGGCCGCTCTTCGCGAACCCCACCAGTGTCGTTCCGCGCCGCGCCAGCATCAGCTCGAAGTCGGGCACTCCTGGATCCAGATAGCGCGCCGGGCGCCGCAGTTGAGCCGGAACCGTGACCACTCTGCCGCGCCGCCACGCCGCCGCTGCCGCCGGTTCGACCGTGCCCACCACGTTCAAGACGACGCCCCCGCCTGCAGTCCACGATCGACCCTCGACGCGGAGGCTCATCGACTCCATCGCGAGACGGGATCCGCCGGAAGCAGAGGGGGCCGCATCCTCCGTCAAGCGCCCGGTGACGACGACCACTCCGCTTGGCTCATCGGTCAGCTCGGTAACCCCGTGCGCCGCCTTGAGCGCCGCCCTGGCAGGCGTGTGGAGTGCGGCCCACGTGGCGCTCGAACCGAGCCCGACGCCGCACACGGCAAATCCCGCCAGCGCGCTGGCGACGAACCGGCCGGTCGAACGAATCATCAGACTCGCGAGCGCCAATCCCCACGCGAGGCCTGCGGCGGCGATGGAGATGTGCGAGGGCATGTGCCAGGCGCAGCCGGCGGCAACGCCACACAGAAGGGCGAGCACTGGAGGTACGCACGGGTAGTGCACGTGTCACGAGGTGGCAAGTCGGGTGCCACACGGTGCGCGGCAACAGGGGCCGAAAATGCAGCTCCCGCCGTCAGACCATGTCAGGCCCTGTCAGATTCTGCGATCGATAGGGGCTCAGCGGTTGGCAGATCCTGCGTGATGGTCCTGGAGCGCACGCACGTCGAGCGGGTGCGTCCCCAGCGCCCGGATGGCGCTCACGGCGGCCGCCGCGCCCGTCAGCGTCGTGATACAGGGGACGCCGTGCAGCATGGCCGCACGGCGAACGGCGCGATCGTCGAAGAACGACGCCCGTCCAAGCGGCGTGTTGATGATGAGCTGAATCTGGCCGTTGACCACCTGATCGGCGACGTTCGGCCGGCCCTCGTTGACCTTGAAGACGGTGTCGACGTCCACGCCGTGCACGCGAAGGTACGCGGCCGTCCCCCGGCTCGCCACGATCTGGAACCCAAGCGATGCGAGGTCGCGCACGGTCGCCAGGACGTTGGGCTTGTCATGGTTATTGACGCTGACAAACACGGTGCCGGACGCCGGCAGCTGCTGGCCCACCGAGAGGTACGCCTTGGCGAACGCCTCTCCGAACGTCGACGCTCCGCCCATCACCTCGCCGGTGGACTTCATCTCGGGCCCGAGAATCGTATCGACCCCCGGGAATCTGATGAACGGAAACACCGGCGTCTTGACGAACACGCCGTCGACGGTGAGGTCGTCGGTCAGCCCGAGCTCAGCCAGCGATCGCCCGGCCATCACCCTGGCCGCGACCTTCGCCAGCGGCACACCGGTCGCCTTCGACAGGTACGGCACGGTCCGTGAGGCGCGGGGATTGACCTCGAGGACGTAGACGGTCTCGTTCATGATCGCGTACTGCGCGTTCATCAGTCCGACAACGCCCAGCGCTCTCGCGATGCGTCGCGTGTAGTCGCGAATCGTCGCGAGGTGGTGTTCGGCCACCAGGTATGGCGGAATGACGCACGAACTGTCGCCCGAATGGATCCCGGCCTCTTCGATATGCTCCATCACGCCGCCGATCATCACGGCGCCGGTCGCATCGGCGACCGCATCGACGTCAAGCTCGAAGGCGTCTTCGAGGAACCGGTCAATCAGCACCGGGTGGTCGGGTGACGCGTCCACAGCCGTCGTCATGTAGCGATCGAGCGCGCCCGGGTCGTAGACAATCGCCATGGCGCGGCCGCCCAGCACGTACGACGGGCGCACCACGATCGGGTACCCGATCGACGCCGCCACGTCGCGTGCCTCGTCGCGCGACGTCGCCGTCCCGCTTTTCGGCTGAGGTATCCCGAGGCCGGTAAGCAGCGCCGAGAAGCGCTTGCGATCCTCCGCCAGGTCGATTGAATCGGGCGAGGTCCCGAGGATGCGCACACCCGCGTTCTGCAACGGCAGCGACAGCTTCAGCGGTGTCTGCCCGCCGAACTGTACGAGACACGCTACCTCCCCACCGGCCTCCCGTTCCTTCTCGACGATGGCCAGCACGTCTTCGAGCGTCAGCGGCTCGAAGTACAACCGGTCGGACGTGTCGTAGTCGGTCGACACCGTTTCCGGGTTGCAGTTCACCATCACCGTCTCGAACCCTTCGTCCCGCAGGCCGAAGACGGCGTGGCAGCAGCAGTAGTCGAACTCGATCCCCTGCCCGATCCGGTTGGGACCGCTGCCGAGAATGATGACCTTGCGGGCCGGCGTGGGTGCGGATTCGCACTCCCGTTCGTAGGTCCCGTAGAGGTACGGCGTGAAGGACTCGAACTCCGCCGCGCACGTGTCGATGCGTTTGTAGACCGCGCGCACACCCAGCGCCTCACGTGTCGCGCGCACGATCGCCTCGCTGGCCCCGACCGAACTGCCGATCTGCGCATCGCTGAATCCGGCGCGCTTGGCCCGGCGCAGTTCCTCCTCGCCAAGGTCCGCGATGTCCGTCTTCCCCAGTTCCCGCCGCTGGTCCACCAGTTCGGCGAACTGGTTCAGAAACCAGGGATCGATCATCGTCAGGCCGTACAGGCTGGCGAGCGGCCATCCGCGATCGAGCGCTTCGAATACGCTCCAGATCCGGCGGTCGTTCGGCGTGGACAACCGCTGCCGCAGTTCGTCGTCGTCTTCCTCCCGCGAGGCCGCATCTTCGAACAGCAGACTCGAACGCCCCATTTCGAGCGAGCGCACGGCCTTCATGAAGGCCTCTTTGAAGGTGCGGCCGATGGCCATCACCTCGCCCACCGATTTCATCTGGGTCATCAGCGTGCGATCCGCCTCCGGGAACTTCTCGAAGTTCCAGCGAGGGATCTTGACGACCACGTAGTCGATGGCCGGTTCGAAGGAGGCCGGCGTCAGCCGGGTGATGTCGTTGGGAATCTCGTCGAGGTGATACCCCAGCGCGAGCTTGGCGGCAATCTTCGCGATCGGAAAGCCCGTCGCCTTCGACGCCAGCGCCGACGACCGGGACACGCGCGGGTTCATCTCGATCGCGACCATGCGTCCGTCGCGCGGGTTGATGGCGAACTGGATGTTCGACCCGCCCGTTTCGACGCCAATCCTCGTGATGATGCGCCGTGCGGCATCGCGCATCCGCTGGTATTCCTTGTCTGTCAGGGTGAGCGCCGGTGCGACGGTGATGCTGTCGCCCGTGTGCACGCCCATCGGATCGATGTTCTCGATCGAGCAGATGACCACGAAGTTGTCGGCGGCGTCGCGCATCACCTCGAGCTCGAATTCCTTCCACCCGATCACGGATTCCTCGATCAGGATCTCGTGCACCGGGCTCATCGCGAGGCCGCGGCGAACGACCTCGTGGAACTCGTCGATGTTGTAGGCGATGCCCGCGCCGACGCCGCCTAGCGTGAACGACGGGCGGATGACCGACGGGAAGCCGAGCGTCTTGACCAGTTCGAGCGCGTCTTCGAGCGAGCGCGCGTAGCCGCTTTGCGGCACTTCGATATCGATGTCGCGCATCGCGTCGCGGAACTTCAGGCGATCCTCGGCCACCTCGATCGCTTCGACCGACGCGCCAATGAGCCGGACGCCGTAGCGGTCGAGCACGCCGCGTCTTGCCAGCGTGATGGCCAGATTCAGGGCCGTCTGGCCGCCCACCGTCGGCAGGAGCGCATCAGGCCGTTCGCGGGCGATGATCGCCTCGAGGAACTCGGGGGT
Organism: Acidobacteriota bacterium; assembly: GCA_026393755.1. Classification (NCBI taxonomy): domain Bacteria; kingdom Pseudomonadati; phylum Acidobacteriota; species Acidobacteriota bacterium. Next base: position 15,357 of record JAPKZO010000024.1, on the reverse strand, counting down.
GAGCGGCTCGACGTAGGTGCGATCGGCGAGCTCGGGGTCGGTCATGATCGTGGCGGGATTGCTGTTGACCAGCACCACCTCGATGCCCTCGCTGCGCAGCGCCTTGCACGCCTGCGATCCCGAATAGTCGAACTCGCACGCCTGGCCGATCACGATCGGCCCGGCTCCGACCACCAGCACGCGCCTGATGTCTGTTCGGCGAGGCATCTAACCGCGCTCCATCGCGTCAACAAACATTCCGAACAGGTAGTCCGCGTCGTGTGGCCCGGGCGAGGCCTCCGGATGGTACTGGACGCTGAAGATCGGCTTGCGGCGATGACGGAAGCCCTCGAGGGTCCCGTCGTACAAATTGGTGTGCGTCACTATCAGATCGGGCGGCAGCGTCTCCGGATCCACGGCGAAGCCGTGGTTTTGCGACGTGATCTCGACCCGGCCCGTCTCGTGGTGCTTCACCGGATGATTCGATCCCCGATGCCCGAACTTCATCTTGAATGTCCGCGCGCCGAGCGCCAGGCCCAGCACCTGGTGCCCGAGGCAGATGCCAAACAGCGGCAGATCGCCAGCCACGAGTGCCTGCACATTGGCAATGACATACGGCAGCGCGGCGGGATCGCCGGGGCCATTGCTCAGGAACACGCCGTCGGGCCGGTCCGCGATCAGCATCTCCGCCGGCGTGGCCGCGGGATACACGCGAACGGCGCAGCCGTAGGCCGCGAGTCGGCGGAGAATATTCCACTTCATCCCGAAGTCGTAGGCCGCGACGCGCAAGCGCCTGGTGGCAGGCCGCGCAACAGGAAACCCGTAGCCGCCGATTCCGGCCGCGGCGTCGGCCGGAGGCCAGTCGAACGGTTCGGCGCACGTGACCTGCCGCACCAGATCGGCGCCGACCATTGATGGCACGGCCCGCGCCCGCATCACCAGATCGTCAGGGTCGCACGCGGATCCTGTCGCAATCACGCCGCGCATCACACCGGCCGAGCGAAGCCGGCGCGTGAGCGCGCGCGTGTCGATGTCGCCGATGGCGACGACGCCGGCGGCCGTCAGATACTCGCGCAGAGTGCCGGTTGCCCGCCAGTTGCTGGCGACCGGCGACGGGCTGCGCATGATGAAGCCCGACACCTGCGGCCCCCTCGATTCCACATCATCGGGGGTCACCCCGTAATTGCCTATTTCGGGGCAGGTCATCGTGACCATCTGTCCGGCGTACGACGGATCGGTCAGGATTTCCTGGTAGCCGGTCATCCCGGTGTTGAACACGACTTCGCCAGACGCGGTGCCTTCCGCGCCGGCGGCCGTGCCCTGGAACCAGGAACCATCTTCCAAGGCGAGAACGGCCTTCACCGCGAGATGTTCCTCTCGAGTGATGCCGACACACGCCGCGGCTTGCCCGCGACGACTGTGATGGAGGTGGTCCACGGGCCGAAACCCGCAAGCCTCAGTTCGACGGTGTGGCGCCCGGGGGCAACCCTGTTCAGCGTGAACGGCGTGATGCCCACGTCCTTGCCGTCGAGAATCACGCGCGCCCCGGGTGGACGCGAGTCAAAGGAAACCGCAGATGTGGGAACCGGCTTCTTCGCCGTGGGCTTGCGCGGCGCGGCGGGGGCACGCGTGACCGGAGCAACGGCCGCGCGCTTTGCCGGCACGGCCGAGGCCGGCACGGCGATTGGAGTCGGCGCGGACACCGGAGCCGGAGCGGTCGCAGATGGCCGGCGTGCCGTCTCACCAGCCGGCACCGACTGAGTCTGGGCCACGGCCGCGGTCGCGGGAGTGGGTTGGGCTCCCCACCGCGCACCCATTTCGTAGCCCCCGAGCAAGCCCAGCAGCAGGCCGGCTACGGCGGCGATCGCAATCGGCGCATAGGACCGTTTGGTCTGCGGCGCCTCGTCAGGCTCGTAGCGCCTTGGCGGGCGCGAGAAATTCTCACCTCCCCGCGTCGGGTCAATCGCTCGCGGCACAGGCAGATCGAGCCCGAGCGCTCCCGGATCCCGCGCGTCATCGACGGCAGAATCGGGCCCGGCTGATCGCGGCGGCGCGGATGGTGATTCGGCGGGCTCGGCAGCCAGGAGCGACGGGGATACGTCCGTGTCGGCCTCGTCCCATGCTTCGGGAGGCGGGGCGTCAGGCCGCGTCGAGATAATCGGAACGACCGGCTCCAGACGCGGCGTCGGTCTCATCCGAAGCTCGTATCGCTCTGATGGTTCGACGCCAGGTGGAACGGCGAGGTCCGGCGCTCCCGGGGCCGCATCGAGCGACTCGGCCTCATCGATGCGGTGGCCGGGCTCAGCCTCCTCGGTGTCCCAGTCGTATCTCAGCTCTCGGCGATCCTCCACCGGCGCCGCCGGCATCGGGACATCCACGGCCGGAGCCGGTTCGCTCTTCAGTTCCGCCACCGGGAGCACTGCGCCCGAGGCTTCCGCCGCATATGGTGGATCGTCGAGGCCCGGCAGTTTGGGAGCTCTGGGCTTGATCTTGCGACGCGAGCCGCCCGCCCGGTCGCCCGGCGCGCGTACGATTCCACCTTCCACCAGCGTCAGGGCCATCGCGCTCGCGAAATCGCGCGCATTGGCCGGCCGGCGATCAGGATCCGGATCGATCGCGGTCTCGAACAACTCGCGCAGCGCGGCGACATCATGCACCTGGATGTCGGCGAGTCCCGGGAACGGTTGCTCAGTCCCCGGCAGTGCGCGGCGCCCGGTGAGCACCTCGTACGCGATGACCGCGAGCGAAAATACGTCGGCCGCCGCTCCCCATTCGAGCCCCGATTCCCGCTCAGGGGCTGCATACGGCCGCCGGATCGGCCCGTGCTGACCGATCCCCTCGAGAGCCATCGGCACTCCAAGGCCGGTGACGCGAGTCTCGACCGGCGTCACCATGATGTCCCTCGGATGGAGCGACCCGTGAAACACGCCGACGCGCGCGGCTAAATCCAATGCCTCGGCGGCGTGCCCGATCATGCGCAAAACATCAGCGGCAGGCGCCGGTCCATACTGGCGGATGGCGGCATCGAGCGACTCGCCCTCGACGTACTGCTGGGCCAAGTACGCGACCGACTCTTCAACACCGGTGGCAATCGGCAACGCGATATGAGGGTGCCCGAGGTCGATGTCGACCAGGCGTTGCAGCCGGTCGGACAACTCCGCTGCCCGCTCCGGCGTGATATCGAGGGTAAATGCCTTGACCGCGACCAGGTGCTGGTCCTGTTCGTCCAGCGTGCGAAAAACGGGGCCCAGGACGCCGGCGCCAATCTGATGCTGGAGTCTGAACCGGCCAAAGGCCGGAGGCGGCGAGTAGGAAGTACCTGGAGTCAAGTCCTTACATCGACCAGTGGCCCGAGGTTCGAGTGTCGAATCAGGCGTTCGCCGGCCTGTCTGTCACTGAACTGCTGATTCGGAACACTAACACGGAACTTCTGTGGCTTCAATTGCCCGCGAGGGGGCGTTGATCGCCAGGACGCGCGAAGCGTTCGACTGGGCGAACAACTGACCGGCGGTCGGCTTGACAGTCACTGGGGCGTCTGAGACAGTAGCTCTCGGTGACCCCATATCCCGATTCTGCTTCCTCCGGCGTCGTTGATCAGGCGGTTGACATGCGCCTCTACCCGGGAATCCGCCGCCTGGCGGCTGACTATTCGGACGGCGCCGATCGCCTGCTCGACTTCTTCGCCGGGGACCCTCGCCAACCGGAAGCGTGGCGAAAAGCGATCGAGCGCGCCCAGACGCATCCCCGGAACCGAGCCGGTTTGTCTGATGCGCTGACGCGGCAGCAGCGGTACCGCGGAGCGCCGCCTGAGGCCTTGGCGGCATCCGACCGGCTCCGCGATCCCCGCTCGGTCGCAGTCGTCACGGGCCAACAGGCGGGGCTGTTTGGCGGCCCGCTCTATACCCTGCTCAAGGCCATCACGGCGCTGAAACTCGCGGCACGCATCCGGCAGGACTACCAGGTTCCCGCCGAGGCGGTGTTCTGGATTGAATCGGAAGATCACGACTGGAACGAGGTCGATCACTGCCAGGTGCTCGACGCCGATCTGCAGTCTGCCACTATCAGCCTGCCGAGTCCGGCGCGCGCGGGCGAGGTACCGGTAGCCCAGGTGCGGCTGGACGCAAGTGTGTCTGCCTGCGTCGATCGGCTGGCCGACGTGCTTCCGCCTACGGAATTTACGAGCAGCCTGCTGACGAAGATCCGCGGCGCGTACCAGCCGGGCCATGGCATGTCCGAGGCGTTCGGCCGCTGGCTGGAGTCACTCCTGGGCGAGTTGGGCTTGATTGTCTACGACGCCGCCGATCCGGCTGCCAAGCCGCTGGTCGCCCACATCTTCGCGCACGAAGCCGCGTCTGCGGGCCATACCGCCAAGCTCGCTGCCGAGGCCGGCGAGCGCCTGGTGGGTCTCGGCTATCACGCCCAGGTTGTGCCAGCGCCCGACCAGGTGTCGATGTTTCATCTCGACGGCGGCCGCCAGGCGATCACGCTAGCCGATGGCCGGTTTGTGGTGGGTGGACGTGCGATGGATCGGAAGTCACTCGTCGAGCTGACCGCGTCGGCGCCGGCGGCATTCAGCCCAAACGTGCTGCTCCGCCCGATCGTGCAGGATGCGCTCTTCCCGACCATCGCCTACGTGGCGGGCCCGAACGAACTGGCCTATCTCGGGCAGCTCAAAGCGGTCTACGCCGATTTTGGCGTCCCGATGCCCCTGATGTACCAGCGCGCGTCGGCCACGCTGCTCGATTCCGCCAGCGTGCGCTTTCTGGCGAAGTACGGCGTGTCTCTCGAGACGCTGCACGCACGGGACGAGGGCACGCTCAATCGCCTCCTCGAATCGCAGCTGCCACCCGCGGTTGAACAGGCGCTTCACGAAGCGGACTCGGCCATCGGGCAGCGGATGCAGGTACTGATCGACGCCCTGCCGGCGCTCGATCCGACGCTGGAAGGTGCAGCCCGGTCGGTGGCGGGCCGCCTTCGACATGAGCTCCAGGGGCTGCATGGCAAGATCATCCATGCCGCCAAGAAGCGCGACGAGACGCTCCGGCGGCAATTCGGGCGCACGCAGGCGCAGGCGTTTCCGGCCGGACAGGCCCAGGAGCGGTCGACCGGATTTGTGTATTTTCTGAACCGCTACGGACCGGCCCTGATCGATCGACTGATGAGCGACCTCTCGATCGATCCGGGCTCGCACTGGATTCTGACGATTTAGGGAACCTCCGTGACGCCTGACGCCACATCAGCCAAGAAGCCGGCCCGACCCAAGCAGCGGAAGCGGCGCCTCAAGCGGTGGATCGCGCTCGTGCTCGGGATCCCGCTCGTGGTGGCGCTGGCCGTCACCGGGTACTACTACGTCACGTTTGCGAGGCTGATCGATGAACGGCTCCACGGTGAGCGCGTGCGGACGATTCCCAAGGTCTTCGCGAGGCCCTTCGAGATCCGCCGTGGTCAATGGCTCTCGGGGCAGCAGATTGTCGACCGGCTCAACGACCTCGGCTATGCGGAGCGTGCGAAGGCGGAGAAGCCCGGCGAGTTCGCCCGCATCGACAACCTGTTGACCGTGCTTCCCCGGGGTGGCGATCAGGCCGGCCGCAGCATCCGCGTCACGCTCAGATCGCTTGGCCCTCGGGACCCCCGGCCGTTCGGGCCCGATGGCAAGCCGCTGCCGACGACGGTCATCGACAGGATCGACGTGGCTGGAGCACAGGCCATTGGCGCGGTGCAGCTCGAGCGGCCGTTGATGACGGCGCTGGTGACGGCCAACCGCGAGAAGCGGCGTCGCGTGTCGCTGAGCCTGATTCCCAGAATGATGGTCCAGGCCGTGCTCGCGATCGAGGACCGCCGGTTCTACGAGCATCCCGGGATTGATCCAATCCGCATTGTCGGTGCCGTCATCACCAACATCCGGGGAAACAAGCCGTACCTGGTGGGCGCCAGCACGCTGACCCAGCAGCTGATCAAGAACTTCTTTCTGACGCCGGAGAAGTCGTGGCGTCGCAAGTTGCAGGAACAGTTTCTCGCAGTGGTACTCGAGACGCGGGCCACGAAAGACGAGATCCTCGAGCTCTACCTGAACGACGTTTACCTCGGGCAGCGGGGATCGTTCGGCATTCACGGTGTGCCCGAAGCCGCGCGGCTGTTTTTCGGCAAGGACGTGACGAACCTGTCGCTGGCCGAAGCGGCCACGATCGCCGGCGTGATCCAGGCGCCCTTCACGCACTCGCCGTTCTCGTCGACCACGCGGGCGCGGGACCGCCGCAACGTCGTCCTTCAGGCGATGGCTGACGCCGGATACGTGAGCACGGCGGCGGCCGAGCGCGCCGGACGAGAGCCGGTCCAGATCGCCGCTCATGCGCTCGATACCGAAGCCCCTTACTTCATCGACCTGCTGGGCCAGGTGCTGGCCGAGCAGTATCCCGGGCTGCTGGCCAGCACGTTGCCCGTCGAGATCTACACGACGCTCGACATCAACCAGCAACGCATCGCCCAGGACGCCGTGCACGACGGCCTGGCGCAGATCGACCTCCAGCTGAGCCGGCGCAAGATCAAGACCCGGGCGCAGGTGGCGCTGATCGCCGTTGATCCGCGCACGGGCGACATCCTGGCGCTGGTCGGCGGGCGCACGTACAGCCAGTCCCAGTTCAACCGTGCGCTGGCGGCGAGGCGTCAGCCAGGATCGGTCTTCAAGCCCTTCGTCTACCTGGCCGCCTTCGAGAACGCCGCCCACGAGGGGCTGACCGACATCACGCCAGCCACGATCGTCGATGACGTACAGACGACGTTCACATTTGAGGGTAAGGAGTGGACGCCGGGCAACTACGAGAATGAGTACGACGGGGCCATCACGCTCCGGCGCGCGCTGGCCCACTCGCGCAACACCGCCACCGTCAAGGTGGCCGAAATGACGGGCTATGACAAGGTCGCGAACCTCTGGAAGCAGGTCGGATCGAGCACCGTGCCCAAGCCGTATCCGTCCATCGCGCTCGGGGTCTTCGAAGCCACGCCGTTCGAAGTCGCGACGGCGTACACGATCTTTCCGAACTATGGCGAACTTCGCCCTCTCCGCGCGCTCAGCCGCATCTTCAACGGCGGACACGAGGTTCGAGTGGTCACCCCGCCCGCCAGGCGCATCACCCGGCGCGACGCGACCTTCCTGGTCACCAATATGATGCGCAGCGTGCTCAATGAAGGGACCGGCGCGAGCGCACGCAGTTACGGATTCAGCGCAGACGCCGCCGGCAAGACCGGCACGACCAACGATCTGCGCGACGCCTGGTTCGTCGGATTCACGCCTGAGCTGCTGACGGCGGTGTGGGTGGGCTTCGACGACAACCAGCCGCTCGGACTGAGTGGCGCGGTCGCGGCGCTCCCGATCTGGACCCGCTTCATGATGGGCGCGCTCGCCGGACGTCCCCGCACGTCGTTTGGGGTGCCCGACGGCATCACCTTCGTGGACATCGATCGTGACACCGGCAAGATCGCGCAGCCGGCGTGCCCTCGGGTGTTCTCCGAGGCGTTTCTGATCGGTACCGAGCCGACCGAGATCTGCACGCTGCACAAGTTCTAGAACATCCCGACTCCCCTGTATAATCGCGGCGTGCAGGAAGCGGTCTTTTCCGCCGTCGTCCGCGCCCTCGAACTCGGCGAGGCGGCGGCGCTGGTCACCATCGTCGCGACTCGCGGATCCACGCCCCAGCGCGTTGGCGCAAAGATGCTCGTCTGGGAAGACGGACGCACCGTCGGAACCATCGGCGGCGGATGCTACGAGAACGACGCGGCCGGCAAGGCCCGCGAGCTCATCCGCACGCGAACAGCACAGGTCGTCCGCTACGATCTGACCGATGACGTCGCCGAAGAACACGGGCTCATCTGCGGAGGACAGATGGAGGTCTTCATCGAACCGCTCGACCCGTCCCCGCACGTCTACCTGATCGGCGCGGGACACATCAGCCAGCATCTCGCGGCCGTCGCCCACGATGTCGGCTTCCGTGTTCATGTCGTCGACGATCGCGGCAAGTTCGCGAGCCCTGCCCGGTTTCCGGACGCTGTCGAGGTCGCCGTCGAGCCGATCCCGGACTGGCTGGCGCGAACCGAACTGCCGCCGTCGGCGTACGTGGTGGTGGTCACGCGAGGCCATAAGCACGATTTGACCGCCATGCAGGCCCTGGCCGGTCGCGCATTCCGCTACGTCGGGATGATTGGCAGCCGGGTCAAGGTGGCGCGCATCAGAGAAGCCCTGGCGCAGTCTGGCGTCGCCCCTGCGTGGCTCGACGCCGTCCGTGCGCCGATTGGCCTGCGAATCGGCGCCGTCACCCCCGAGGAGATTGCCGTCAGCATCGTCGCGGAACTGGTGGCTGTCCGGCGAGGCGCGATCGAGCAGCCGGAGACCTCGGCCTTGTCCATGAAACTGGTCTGCACCGGAGCATAGTTCGTGTCGAGCATCCTGATTCGCGGCGGAACGATCCTCACGATGAACGACGCCATGGACGTCTTCATCGGCGACGTGTCGGTGCGCGATGGCCGGATCGCCGCCATTGGCGGAGGGATCGAAGGACCGCACGATCGCACCGTCGACGCGTCAGGCTCGCTGGTGCTGCCAGGTTTCATCCAGACACACGTGCACCTGTGTCAGACGCTGTTCCGAGGATATGCCGACGATCTCGCGCTGATCGACTGGCTGCGCCTGCGGGTGTGGCCGATGGAGGCGGCCCACACGCCTGCGTCGCTCCGGGCCTCGGCCCGACTGGCTGCCTGCGAGTTGCTGTTGACGGGCACGACAACGGCGCTGACGATGGAAACCGTCCATGACACCGACGTGGTGTTCGATGCGATCGCGGGGACGGGCCTGCGAGCGACGATCGGGAAGTGCATGATGGACGCCGACGCGCAGGTGCCGCGGCGCCTGCTCGAAGACACGCAGGCCTCGATCGACGACAGCCTGGATATCCAGCGGCGATGGACCGGCGCGGCCAACGGGCGGCTCTCCGCGGCCTTCGCTCCCCGCTTCGCCGTGTCCTGCTCGCGAGCGCTGCTCGAAGCCGTGGCGTCGCTGTCGGCGAGTGCGGATGTCCTGGTCCATACCCACGCGTCCGAGCAGCAAGAGGAAGTACGTATCGTCGAGCGGCTCACGGGCCGCCGCAACCTTGAGTACTTCGCGGACATCGGCCTTACGTCGCCGCGGCTTTGCCTCGCGCACTGCATCTGGGTCGACCCGCACGAACAGGCGCTGATGGCCGAACACGATTGCAAGGTGCTCCACTGTCCCGGCTCGAATCTGAAGCTCGGGAGCGGCCTGGCCCCGATTCCAGAACTGCGGGCGCGGGGCATCTGTGTGTCGCTCGGCGCCGACGGCGCCGCGTGCAACAACCGCCTCGACATGTTCGAGGAGATGCGCCTCGCGGCAGTCATCCAGGCGGTGCGGAACGGGCCAGGGGCGTTGCCAGCCCGCGACGTCGTCTGGATGGCCACGCGCGAAGGCGCGCGGGCTCTGCGATTGCAGGCGGACATCGGGTCGATCGAGGTCGGCAAGCGAGCCGATCTCATCGTCGTTGACGTGAGCCGATTGCACACCACGCCAGGGCCCGATCCGTATTCCACGCTGGTCTATGCGGCACGCGGAACCGACGTCAGCACGACGATCGTAGATGGCCAGATGCTGGTGAGCGACTTCGCGCTTGCGCACCTCGATCCCGTCGAGATCGCGGCGGAGGCCAGGACCGAGGCGAGAGCTCTCGCGTTGCGTGCCGGGATTTGAGTCGCACTCCTGGTGCTTGCCGTCTACTTCTTCCGACGTTGGTATAATGGCAACAGGGCCTGACGTGCCCGCGTGCGGAAAACCATGGCCATAGAACCGCTGTCTCTCAACGAGCGTTCGCGCCGCATTCTCGCGACGCTGGTGCGGGAGCACATCGACTCGGGCGAACCCGTGGCCTCGCAGGTACTTGTGCGCCGAGGCGGCTTCGGTTTGTCGTCAGCGACGATTCGCAACGTCCTCGCACGGCTGGAGAAGCTCGGCTATGTCCGGCAGCCTCACACGTCGGCCGGCCGCGTGCCGACCGATTCCGGCTACCGGATCTACGTAAACAGCCTGCTGACCCGCCCGCGGGTCTCGCGTGCGACCTCGTCGGTCGAGGCGCAGATGCTCGAGCGGATTGGCGGCCGGCCTGACTTCGACACGGTGATTTCGGCCGTGCCGCACATGCTCTCACAGGCCTCGCGTCATGTCGCATTCGCGACGACGCCGTCTGCCGGTACGGCGGAGTTCCAGCGCATCGAGTTCGTGCCGCTCGGGTCGGGCCGCGTGCTCGTCATCGTTGTCGCACGCAATTCGCAGGTCAGCCATAAGGTCATCGAACTCGAAGACGAGGTGGCCGCGGGCGAACTCGAGCAGGCGGCCAACTATCTGAACATCGAGTTCTCCGGCATGTCCCTGGCGGCAGTCCGTGACGCGGTGCTGGAACGCATGTCCCACGACCGCATCCTCTACGACCGTTTGATGGCCCGGGCGTTGCGACTGGCGCGCTCGACGTTTGAAGGGCTGGGCCATCAGGTCTCGCTCTTTGTCGACGGCACCTCAGCCCTGGTCGACGAAGTGTCGGCCCCGTCCAGCGGCATCACGCTGGCGGCGCTGGGCGTGCTGGTCCGCCTGATCGAAGAGAAACATCGCCTCGTCCAGCTGTTGAACGAGTACATCGACACGCCTGGCCTCACGGTCATCATCGGGGCCGAGCATTCCGATCCGACCCTCCGCCAGTTCAGCCTGGTCGCGTCGACGTATTCGGATGGCAGGGACACCGGGTCGGTCGGCCTGATCGGTCCGCTGCGAATGCACTACGCCAGGGCCATCTCGATGGTGGACGGCGCGGCGCAGGCGGTCTCCCGCGTACTCACCGAACCGTCAGGCCAGAAGACCCCGAGAGATACCTAGTTCGAGCATTTTGAACCATGACAGAAGAGATGAATGAACCCGATCAGGTCGGCGCGGCCGACGACGACGCGCCGGTTGTTCCGACGGGGAGGCCCGACCGGGACGCGGTCTCGGACACCGAGACTCCGACCCGGGAACAGGCGCTCGAGCAGGAGCGCGACCAGTATTACGACCGCCTGCTGCGCACGTCGGCCGAGTTCGACAACTACCGCCGGAGAGTCGACCGCGAGCGCCGCGAACAGGCAGACCGGACCGTGACCGACGTGTTTCTGGAGATGTTGCCGATTATCGATGACCTCGAGCGCGCGCTGAAGGCCGAGGCCGCCGGCGAACAGGCCGAGGCGTACCGCCAGGGCGTCGAGCTCATCTATCGACAGATGGTGGAACTGTTGAGGCGGCGCGGCGTGACGCCGTTCGACGCGCTCGGCCAGGATTTCGACCCACACCTGCATCAAGCCGTCGTCTCTGAAGAAGCACCCGACCGGCGCGATGGGGAAGTGATCGAGCAGTTCAGACGCGGCTACATGGCCGGCGATCGCCTGCTCCGGCCGGCGACGGTCAAGGTGGCCCGGGCGTGAGCAGGCGAGATTACTACGAAGTGCTCGGTCTCGCGCGGACGGCATCCGAACAGGAAATTAAGAGCGCGTACCGCAAGCTGGCACTGCAGTACCATCCCGATCGCAATCCGGGCGACAAGTCCGCCGAGGAGAAATTCAAGGAAGCTGCCGAAGCGTACGCGGTGATTGCCGATCGCGACAAGCGAGCCTCCTACGATCGGTTCGGCCACGCGGGCGTCGGAAACTCCACCGGTGGCGGATTCGACCCGTCCGTGTTCCAGGGCTTCGAAGACATCTTCGGCGGACTCGGTGACATCTTCGGGCTTGGCGACATGTTTGGAGGAGGCCGCCGCCGGGGCGGGCCACAGCGCGGATCAGACCTGCGCTACGATCTCGAAATCAGTTTCGAAGAGGCCGCCCGCGGCGTCGAGACCGCGATCCAGATTCCCCGGCTCGAACAGTGCGACACATGCCGGGGGACGGGCGCCGCAGCCGGCAGTGCGCCGACGCGCTGTCCACAATGCCAGGGCCGGGGACAACTTCGCTACCAGCAGGGCTTCTTCGTCGTCTCCCGCACGTGCGGGTCATGCAATGGATCGGGGTCGGTCATCGCGAACCCGTGCGCCGCGTGTCGAGGCACGGGACAACTCACCCGAGATCGCAAGCTCACCGTCAAGATCCCGGCCGGGATTTCGAGCGGCCAGCGCCTCCGCCTGTACAGCGAGGGAGAGGCCGGGGCCATGGGCGGGCCCGCAGGCGATCTCTACGTCGTCGTCCAGGTCCAGGAGCACGAGTTCTTCAAGCGTGAGGGCGACGACCTCTACTGCGAGGTGGCCGTCAACTTCTCGACGCTGGCTCTCGGGGGAGAGATCACCGTCCCGACCGTGGATAGCGAGGAGTCGCTCCGGATCCCGGACGGCACTGACGCCGGTACGGTCTTCCGCATCCGAGGCAAGGGCGTGCCGAACGTCAGCGGGCGGGGTCGCGGCGATCTCCATGTGCTCGTCCAGGCGAAGACCCCCAAGAAGCTCACCAAGGAACAGAAGGCCGCCATCCAGCATCTCGCCAAAGTGCTGCCGCCTGACAAGGTCGAAGTCCGGAAGCCGGGCCAGGAATCCGAGGACCGCGGCGTGTTCGGTCGCGTCAAGGATCTGTTCAGCTGATGCGAACCTGGCCGGCACTGACGCTGACCTTTCCGAATGACCAACCTGGTTGCGACCGGCCGGGCGTGAACGTTGTCGGCGAGACCTCCGAACCGGCCGTATCGCTGCAGGACCGTGTTTCGGCCTGCCTCGACGGCCTTGATGTCGTCGCCATTGAAGAACCGTCCGCAGACGTCTGGCGGGTCTGTTTCCGAGACACCGTTGCGCGGGACCAGGCCGTCGGCGCTCTCGGCGATCTGATTGACGCGGGTCTGGCGATCGAGGAAGTCGACGTGCCAGACGAAGACTGGGCTCGTCGAAGTCAGGCGGCGATACACGCCATCCGAGTAGGCGGGGTTGTCGTGGCTCCGCCGTGGGACCCCGCGGCTGTCGCGCCGACGCCGGATGCCTTGACCATCGTCATCGAACCGGGCATGGGATTCGGCAGTGGGCATCACTCGACCACACGGCTGTGCCTCCAGGCCCTCCAGCGAGTGAGCCCGCACGGGCGGGCGGTGCTGGATATCGGCACGGGATCCGGTGTGCTCGCGATCGCGTCGGCGCTGCTAGGAGCGTCATCCGTGCTGGCGGTCGATGTCGATCCCGACGCGCTGGATTCGGCGCGCACCAATGCGGCATTGAACGGCGATCCCACGACGCTTACCTTCCGGCAGGCCGATTTCAGAGCTGAGCGCCTGCCCCAGGCCGACATCGTGCTGGCCAACCTGACGGGCGCGATGCTGGCCTCGTCGGCCGACGACGTGCTGACACTCTGCCGGCCGGGTGGCGCGGCGATTCTGAGCGGCATCACCGTCGAAGAAGCCACGGGAGTTCTGGAGGCGTTTGCCAGTCGCGCGAGGATCGAATGGCAGGCCAGCGAGGAAGGCTGGATCGGCCTTATCGTGCGGCCCTGACGCGTCTTCGCGCCTCTTCGACGGGAGTCGTGAGACAGGATCGATCGACTGCGTTCCGGCCTGTTGAACTTGCGATCGCGCCCTCCGGCCTCTTGTATCGGTGATCGCGAGCTCCGGCTTCTTGACCTGGAGATCGCGAGATCCTGCCTCTAAGAGCCGTCATCGGGCTGACGGTCGTCGACCGGGTTCTTCCCCGTACCGGAAACTCCTCGAGGATAGCCATCTGGTTTCGCCGTAAGTTCGGCGCTATCCGCGGTAGCGACCTCGGAGGCTGGGTTGTCTCAGCAATCACTGGATTTCGGTACGCTGCCGATAGGGTGGTGGGCTGAGCAACTACGAGCGAGCGGTGCGCCGCTGCGACAGGATCGCACTAGACTACCGGTTCGTCGGCTCCATCTTCAGGTAGCGTAACGGTGCACCTCGAAAACGAGGGCTCCACTCGTCCCGGTACGGGGCATCAGACGACCGACACTTGCCACACTGCTGTGTTCGCTTGGTTCACACTTCCACTGCCTCAGGCCGACGAAAGGGCTGAAACCTCGCATACGTCAGTGACCGAAGCAACCACTCAGCGGGCCCGAAGCGGAATCGCGCCAGCCACCACCGGCTGAACACTATGAGTGCGCCAAATAGGGTTCCCGCGCCAGCCAGTCCGAGTTGAGGGGTGATTGTCTTTGCGTCGATTGCGTAGTTGCCGAACACGATGCCTATCACGGCGAACTGAATCACGTAGTTCGTGAGCGCCATCCGGCCAGCCGCGCCGAAGACCGCGGTGAGCCTGCGCTCCCACGTTTGCGACCTGTCGACGAGCAGCGTGATAGCCAGGATATAGATCGCATGGAGTCCCAGCTGCCAGCGGTAAGCGAGTCCAAACCCACTCTTGATTCCCGCCGCGACACGCACTGAAGGGATCACCCATGCGGCTGGCCAGAGTTTCTGGTCGAGACGAAACTGACCGAACACCCACCATGGCACGCCAATGAGAGTGACGGCGATGAGGAGTCGCCAACCGACCGCGTGCCGCTCGAACACGCCCAGACGCAGGGCGAGAAGCCCGATCAGCAGCGGGATCGCTCCCTGAAGGGAGCCCAGCACGACGCCCAAGTAGCGTCGCTGCCAGCCCGCTT
>JAPKZO010000024.1:0-700 GCA_026393755.1 Acidobacteriota bacterium | reverse complement strand
CCAGCCGATCAGCTCCACGCCCGACTCCCGCGAGGGCGCCTCCAGCAACTCCTCGCGCAACAGCTGCGTCGCCACTTCTCGCACACCTGATAGCCGCCGATGTGAGGGTTCCAGATGGGTTCAGGGACGCCGCGAAAGCTCTTGGTCTGGTCGTTGTCGGTCCGGACGGTGTTGTCGGCACACGTGATCTTCTCGCCTCCCGCCATTTGGATTGTGTTGGAGAGCTCCGGCCACGCTGCGGCAAATACTGCCACCGTCTTCTGATTCAGGCTTACTGCGCACTCTCCACAGCTCCGGACCAAAAGAGTGCCCCGCACTGAGCGGGGAACTCGCACTCCGCCGTTTCTCCCCTGAAAGTCCGCACATCCCCAAAACCTGTCTGATGCGTGGATATGTTAGTTGTCGTAATGTAAATAATAGATGACATTGTGTAAACCAAGGTGTACAGTGACAATGTAGAGAACAACACGTGCCTCCACGAAATCATGAAAACGACACTGAGAAGATACCGTTTTGACCGCGGAGAGCTGAGCCAGCAGCAACTGGCCGATATGGTCGACGTCTCCCGACAGACCATCGTGTCGATCGAACGCGGAGACTATGCCCCCTCCGTGAAGCTGGCGCTTCTGCTGGCAGAGACACTGGAGGCCACAGTCGAAGACCTGTTTGTCCTGGAGGAAAAGGACCATGCGTAAGAAAG
>JAPKZO010000023.1 GCA_026393755.1 Acidobacteriota bacterium | reverse complement strand
CGCGCGCTCAGTCAGATTGACGGCATAGGCGGCCAGCGGGTCCGCCGCCGCGGCGGGCCCCTCTTCGTGGGAGTTCTCCTGACCGTCACCCGGAGGGGGCGTGTCTGGAGCCGGCTGAGGCGACTGAGGGACCTTCGTGACGCCATGCGAGATGAAGTTGAGGATGTCGAGCCGCGTCACGCCGTGTGCGCCGAGCAGCGTGGCCGCAAACGATCGCGACTGCTGCATGAGGGCGGCCAGAATATCGCCGCTTCGAACCTCTTCGCGACCGGCGCTTTGCACGTGCAGCACGGCGGCCTGCAGCGTGCGCCTGAACGCCAGCGTCTGTTCGGGTTCGCGATCCGAACCGGCCGGCAGCTGCTCGATGCGCTCGCGCAGAAAGACATCGAGCTCACGCCTGAGCCGGGGCAGATCCGCCCCGCAGGCAACGAGAATCTTGTCGCCCTCCAGGTCGTGGGCCATCACGTACAGCAGATGCTCGAGCGTCAGATGGGCGTGGCGGCGCGACACCGCTTCCCGATACGTGACGTGCAGGAGCATTTCCACCGACGTGCTGAACACGGGCGCGATCCTCTCCAGAACCGGTGTCACGACCTGTTCCCAATTCACCGGGCAAGCCGCCCGCCCGGGTCGTGACCTCGTCTCCAGTGCTTTCCTACAGTATAGCCAGTTCGGGTGTCAGGTTTTCTCGATGCTGGCCCGCAGCGGAAACCCGCAATCGGCCGCCAGTTCGTGGACGGTCGCGACCTTGGTCTCCGCGATGTCCCAGGGGTACACGCCGCACAGTCCCTGCCCCCCGGTGTGAACCTGCATCATGATCCGGAACGCCTCGGCCGGCCCCTTGTTGAACACCGACTCCAGCACCTGCACCACGAATTCCATCGTCGTGTAATCATCGTTGAGCAGGATGACGCTGAACAGCTCGGGTTCCTTGATCTGCTGGTGCGTCTTCTCGAGCACCGACCGATCCGGGGTGGGCCGCTGGTCTGCCATATGAGACAAGTATACCGGTCTGCCCTCCGACGCGGCGGAGTCGGGTTCCACGTCGCCGCCTCCCATGGCGTAAGACCAGCAACCGGCTGTGGATGGGCTCCCCGACTCAGGTGAGCTCGGGATTTCGAAGTAAGATCCGGAGCGGAGGAGCCTCAACGCCGATGGAACAGATCACGCCCGATACAGGGCTCATTGACCTGCAGTTTCAGGATCGGGCACTGGCGATCGCATCTGCCGCCATCGAGACTCCGGCTGGCGTGCTGATTGTCGATCCGGGACCCTCCACGTGCCGTGCGCGACTGCTGTCCGAACTGGCCGGTGCCGGCATCAGTCCGACCGCCGTGCACGGTTTGCTGTTGACGCACATTCACCTGGACCACGCGGGCGCCAGCGGCACGCTCGTACGGGAACATCCGCGCTGGAAGGTGTATGTCCACGAGCGCGGGGCACCGCATCTGATCGATCCGTCGAGGCTGCTCGCCAGCGCCACGCGGCTGTACGGCGACCAGATGGATCGACTGTGGGGCGAATTCGCAGCGGTGCCGGCAGCGAACGTGACGGCCCTGAAGGGCGGGGAGCGTCTGGCCTTCGGAGCGCGGCAAATTGATGTCGAGGTTCTCAGGGGCCACGCGACGCACCACGTTGGGTACTTCGACCGGACCAGCGGCATCGCCTATGCGGGCGACACTGCCGGCATCAGGACTGCCGATGACCCGTACGTGTATCCCCCGACGCCGCCCCCTGACATCGATCTCGAACAGTGGCGCGAGACCGTCGGGCTGATGCGGCGGTGGGAGCCGACGGGCATCTTTATTACACACTTCGGCTACAAGCGAGATCCGGTCGCGCATCTGGACGCGCTCGACACCGAAATCGAGTACTGGGGACGGTTCAGCCGCGAGCTGCTCGCGACTGGACGCGATCGCGAGACGCTTGGTCGCGAGTTTGTCGACGGCATCGTCGCGCGCATCACGGCCATGATTGGCGCCGATCGGGCAGCCGCCTACATTTCGGCCGCACCGCTCAACCACTGCTGGGCGGGACTTGTCAGATACTGGGAAAAGAGGGGGACGGCTTCATAACCAGCGTGGGGGGGGGCGACGACTGGTAGCGGGCTGGCCGCTGTCGAAGCGGCCCCTCGAACCAAGCCGATCAGCGAAATCCTGAGCGAAGTCGAAGGGCGTCAGTTCGCAAAACGGACCGTGAGGGCCAAGACGGGCTGCGCGAAGAGCGCTTACGTAAGGCCGGCGACGAGCCCCGGTAAGGTTCGTTTTGCCGGCGCGCGTGAGCGGGGACGCCGAGAGAGAGGCCTGCTCGCGGGACCTCGGCGCCAGAAGGGCGCGTGACAGCGATACTCAAGGGGAACGCGTGATGGATGCAACGACTGAACAGGAATTACGGGCGGGCGACGGGAGCGGCGCCAGGATGCTCATTGACGGGGAGTGGGTCGGGCGCGACGAGGTGATCGAGGTTCGCAACCCGTTCGACGGTCAGATGGTCGATACGGTGCCGCGGGGAACCGTCGCCGACGTCGATCGGGCGATTGCCGCCGCCGATCGGGCGGCCGGTGTGCCGTGGCCGACGCACGCGCGCTATGACGTGTTGATGAGAGCCGCGGCACGGCTCGACGCGGATCGCGACAGCTACGCCCGAACGATTGCGCTCGAAGGGAGTAAGTCGATTCGCGAGGCTCAGCGCGAACCGGTCCGATGCGTCAACCTGCTGCGCCTGGCGGCTGAGGCCGGCAGGCGCCTCGCGGGGGAAACGCTGCCGTTCGACAGCCGCGTCGGATCCGAGAACCGCGTGGGCTACTACTTCCGGTTTCCGATCGGCGTCGTCGGCGCCATCACCCCGTTCAACGATCCTCTGGCGATGGTGTGTCACAAGATCGGTCCTGCTCTAGCGGGCGGCAACGCCGTCGTACTGAAGCCCGGGACGGCAACGCCGCTGTCCGCGCTTCGGCTGGCGCAGGACCTGATGCTGGCGGGGCTTCCACCAGGACGGCTGAACGTGGTGACGGGCCGCGGCTCCGAGGTGGGCGATGCGATCGTCACGGATCCGCGCGTCGGCCTGGTCACCTTCACGGGCGGCGTCGAGACGGGCCTGCACATCACGCGAACCGCGGGCATCAAGAAGCTCTCGATGGAACTGGGTTCGAATTCCCCGGTCATCGTCCTGGCGGATGCCGATCTCGATCGCGCCGTGCCCGCGATCGCCGACGGGGCGTTCGCACAGGCTGGACAGAACTGCCTGGGCGTGCAGCGTGTGTTCGTGCACGACGCGATCTACGACAGTTTCCGCCAGCGGTTCGTCGACCACGTTGGTCGACTACGGGCGGGTTCGTCGATGGATCCTGCCACCGATGTCTGCGCGATGATCACACTCGGTCAGGCCGAACGGGTCGAACGCTGGATTCGCGAAGCCGTTGACGGCGGCGCGCGCGTGCTCGTGGGAGGTCGCCGGGAAGGAACACTCATCTGGCCGACGGTGCTGGAGTCGCTGCCCGCAGGCGCCAGGCTGGACTGCGACGAAGTCTACGGCCCCGTCGTCTCGCTGTACCGGGTGGCGTCACTCGACGAGGCCATCGCCGCCGCGAACCGCGTCAACTACGGGCTGCACGCCGCGATCTTTACGGAGAACCTCCGTCATGCGTTTACTGCTATCCAGGGCCTGCACGTCGGCGGCGTGATGGTGAATGACTCGACCGACTACCGGCTGGACGTGATGCCGTTCGGGGGGACCAAGCTCAGCGGCATCGGGCGGGAGGGGATCGACTTCGCGCTGCGCGAGATGACTGAAACCCGCGTCGTCTGTTTCAACTTGTAATTGCCTGATTCGTCGTGACCCTGCGAGCGGTGTCGGAGGTTCGCTTCGTCTGTCCCGTAGGGGCACGGCATGCCGTGCCCGCCTACGATCCGTGATGCCGTGGGCTGGTGTGTCGCCTGGGCGTGTTGTCCTGTAGGGGCACGGCATGCCGTGCCCGGTCATCCCGAATCCCGCGTGCGAGGGGGTCTTACGCACGTATAATCGGCCCACAAGTTCGCTACATGGCCCCCCAAGGCACATATCGGATTCTTCAGCTATGGCAAAACGACGAGCCAAGGACCGGCCGGCGAATGGCACCGCCAACCTCGGATTCGAGGCGACGCTCTGGGCCGCGGCCGACGCCCTGCGCAACAACATGGACGCGGCCGAGTACAAGCACGTCGTTCTGGGCCTGATCTTCCTCAAGTACATCTCCGACGCGTTCGAGGCGAAGCACGTGGAACTGGAAGCCCAGCAGTCGCAGGGTGCGGACGCCGAGGACCCTGACGAGTACCGCGCCGCGAGCATCTTCTGGGTGCCGAAGGAAGCGCGATGGTCCCACCTGAAGGCGAAGGCGCCCCAGCCGACCATCGGGACGATCGTCGATGATGCGATGGCGGCTATTGAGCGCGACAACCCGTCGCTCAAGGGCGTGCTGCCGAAGGACTTCGGGCGGGCTGGCCTCGACAAGCAGCGACTCGGGCAGATCATCAATCTGGTAAGCGACGTCGCGCTCGGCAGCGCCGCCGATCGCGCCAAGGACACGCTGGGCCGCGTCTACGAGTACTTCCTCGCGCGCTTTGCCAGTGCGGAGGGGAAGAGCGGCGGCCAGTTCTACACGCCCTCGCGTGTGGTGCGAGTGCTGGTCGAGATGCTCGCGCCCTACAAGGGCCGCGTCTACGACCCCTGCTGCGGCTCGGGCGGCATGTTTGTGAGCAGCGAGAAGTTCATCGAGGCTCACAGCGGCAAGCTCGGCGACATCTCCATCTACGGCCAGGAGTCCAACTACACCACCTGGCGTCTCGCCAAGATGAACCTCGCCATCCGCGGCATCGACGCGCAGATTGGCCATGGCGACACCTTTCACGACGACAAGCACCCCGACCTCAAGGCCGACTACGTGCTGGCCAACCCGCCCTTCAATGACAGCGACTGGCGTGGCGAACTGCTCAAGAATGACAAACGCTGGGCCTATGGCGTGCCGCCAGCCGGCAACGCCAACTACGCCTGGGTGCAGCATTTCATCCATCACCTCGCTCCCACCGGGATGGCGGGCTTCGTGCTCGCTAATGGCTCGATGTCGTCGAATCAGTCCGGCGAGGGCGAGATCCGCAAGGCCATCATCGAGGCCGACTTGGTGGACTGCATGGTGGCGCTGCCGGGCCAGCTCTTCTATTCGACGCAGATCCCCGTCTGTCTGTGGTTCCTGACGCGTGACAAGAGCGGCAGAGCCGCATCACCCCGTAGCTCACACGGCGGGGGCGGATTCCGGGACAGGCGCGGCGAGACGCTCTTCATCGACGCGCGCAAGCTGGGTTCGATGATCGACCGGGTGCACCGCGACCTGACCGACGACGACCTTGCGAAGATTGCCGGTACCTACCATGCGTGGCGTGGAGACCCACCCTCGACGGAACTAGCCGGGGCAAGCGCAAGCGCGGTCGTGTACGCCGACGTTCCAGGCTTCTGCAAGTCCGCCAAGCTCGACGACATCCGCAAGCACGGCCACGTCCTCACACCCGGCCGCTACGTCGGGGCCGAGGCGCAGAAAGACGATGGCGAGCCGTTTGACGCGAAGATGACCCGGCTCGCCGACACACTGCGCCAGCAGCAGACCGAAGCGGCCAACCTGGATGCCGCCATTGCCGCCAACTTGAAGGAGCTGGGGTATGGAAGCTGAGATGAGCGGCCCAATCGAGCTGAGCGGATTTGTGCAAGCAGCGCTTGCACGATTCGGCGTGATTTTGAGGTCGCAATTTGCGACGTCAAACTAGGGGAGGTTGTTGTGGTGAAGGCGGAACTATGGTCGCAATTCGCGACCATAGAGAATGGCCGCGGCCGGCATCAAAGACACCTTCCGTATGCCTTCAACTTCGACGCGATTCGCGAACTCATGGCGCCCCCCGTACGGCGCGGAAGAATCGGCTTCCGGTCGGGAGGTGCGTCATGAGGCGGCGGTCGTCTGGCGCGATTCGAACGCGCGGTGGTCAACCGATCGGCTCGCGCGACAACGTGCTTGCCCGCCGAGACATCACTGCAGGGGGAAGGTGATCGGGTATGGGCACTGAGACGGGCGGACTAATCGAGCCGGGCGGAGTTGTGAAACAGGGCCTCGCATAAACCAATTCCGAACCTTTTCTAAGGTCACAAGTTGTGACCTTAGAAGCATCGGAGGCGGACAGCCACAAGGAACTTCGCCATGGCGGGTGAGTGGATTGACACGACTATCGGCGAGCAAGCGACCCTTCAACGAGGAATCGACATTACGAAAGCTGAGCAGGTCCTGGGAACCGTGCCCGTGATCTCATCGGGCGGCGTATCGAGCTACCACGATACGGCGGCTGCATCTGGGCCAGGGGTCATACTTGGACGCAAGGGAGTGGTCGGAAGCGTCTACTTCGTTCCCTCCGACTACTGGCCACACGACACCACGCTGTGGGTGAAGGACTTCCATGGCAATGATCGTCGCTTCGTCTACTACTTCTTTAGGTGGATGGCTCCCCGGATTGCGGGGATGGATGTCGGCTCGGCGAATCCGACTCTCAATCGAAACCACCTCCACCCGATCGAAATTCGTTGGCCCCCCCTTCCCGAGCAGCACGCCATCGCCCACATCCTCGGCACGCTGGACGACAAGATCGAGCTGAACCGGCGGATGAACGAGACGCTGGAGGCGATGGCGCGGGCGCTCTTCAAGTCGTGGTTTGTGGACTTCGACCCCGTCCGCGCCAAGGCCGAAGGTCGCGACCCCGGTTTGCCCAAGCCCCTCGCCGACCTGTTCCCAGATTCCTTGGAGCAGTCGGAGTTGGGGCAGATTCCGAAGGGGTGGGAGGTGAAGCCCTTCGCGGATATGGTCGAAATCATCGGCGGCGGTACGCCGAAGACCTCAGCGCCCGAATACTGGAAGGGCGAGATCCCTTGGTTCTCGGTGGCGGATGCTCCGAAACGTGCAGATGTGTGGGTCGTGGATACCGAGAAGACGATCACCCGAGAAGGAGTCGAGAACTCATCAACCCGGATTCTCCCAGTCGGTGCGACGATCATCTCCGCCCGGGGTACGGTTGGCCGAATTGCTCTCGTAGGCGTGCCTATGGCCATGAACCAGTCGTGCTATGGCCTTCAGGGCAAGCGGGATAGGCGCGGGTTCTGCACGTACTTCGCGACGAGCGATTTGGTGGCGAGCCTGCAGCAGCACGCACATGGCTCGGTGTTCGATACAATCACACGTGATACTCTCGCTGGCGTATCGGTTGCGGTGCCTTCAGCCGAGCTGGTCGAGGCGTTCGACACCCGTGTTGGCCCGAGTATGGAGCGGATCCGGGCCGGACTGTTTGAATCCCGGACCCTCGCCGCGGTGCGCGACACGTTGCTGCCGAAGCTCATCTCAGGCGAATTGCCGGTAAAGGACGCGGAGCGATTCGTGACGAACGCGGCGTCATTCGGCGCCTCAGAGCCATGTTGACTGCTCCGACCGGTTACCTCGTATTCGTCGATGAGAGCGGCGATCACGGGATCGAGAGAATCGATCCCTCGTTTCCGGTGTTCGTTCTTTCATTCTGCATCGTCAGGAAGGATCTCTATTCACGCAACTGGCTACCGGCCGTCACCGAGTTCAAGTTCAAGCACTTCGGTCATGACCAGGTCATCCTGCATGAACGGGATATTCGCAAGGACACGGGCCCGTTCGCAACACTGCGCGATCCGGCGCGCAAGGCCGCGTCACATGATGAACCCGACGCAACTCAACCGCGCGTTCGCCGTGATTGAGAGGAAGTTGGACAGAAGTCCCCAAGGCAGGATAGAGGGATGGGGTTTGAAGACGTTCCCGTAAAAAGCAAAAGGCCCCGACGAATCCGCCGAGGCCAACTGCCGACCGGGAATCCCCAATCCTTAGGTGTATGATGCCGCGTCTGGATTCATCCGTCAAGCTCGACACCATGTCGGCGTGCTTGGCGGGGTTCGGATTGGTCTATGGCAGGACTTGAATAGTGAAGAACTTCACCGAGTCCGTCGTCGAAGACGCCGCGCTGGCCTGGCTGGAGGGGCTTGGCTACACCGTGCTGCACGGCCCCGAGATTGCCGTGGGAATGCCAGGCGCGGAGCGCGGCGATCCGAACTACCGCGACGTGGTGCTGGAACGCCGGCTGCGAGAGGCACTGGTGAGCCTCAACCCCAAGCTGCCCGCTGAGGCGCTGGAAGACGCGTTCCGCAAGCTCACGCGAACAGATGCGCCGTCGCTTGTCGAACGCAACCGCGCGGTGCACCGGATGCTGGTGGATGGCGTCACGGTGGAATATCGCCGTCCCGATGGGGCCATCGCCGGCGCCCAGGCCACGATTCTCGACTTCGACGAGCCGGACAACAACGACTGGCTGGCCATTAACCAGTTCACCGTGGCCGAGGGACAGCACACGCGCCGGCCCGACGTCGTGCTGTTCGTAAACGGCCTCCCGCTCGCGGTCGTCGAACTCAAGAACCCCGCCGACGAGACCGCGACCATCTGGAGCGCGTACCACCAGATCCAGACCTATCAGGCGCAAATCCCCGCACTCTTTGCCACCAACGCCGCGCTCGTCGTGTCGGATGGTGTCCAGGCGCGCATCGGCACACTGGGCGCAGGGCAGGAGTGGTTCAAGCCGTGGCGCACAGTCACAGGGCACGAGGACGCGGCGGCGCATCTTCCCGAACTGGAGGTGGTTCTGGGAGGGGTCTTCGAGAAGAGCCGGTTTCTGAGCCTCGTCCGCCATTTCATCGTGTTCGAGGACGCAGGAAGCGGGAAGCTCACGAAGAAGATAGCGGGCTACCACCAGTTTCACGCCGTCAACGTCGCCGTCGAGGAAACGCTGCGCGCGGCCGTTCCTCGCTCGGCAGCCGGCGACCTCCGAGACAAAGGCGAGTACTGGAGCAGCCGACGGCCAGGCGGTGATGCTGGTGATCAGCGGGTTGGCGTCGTATGGCACACCCAAGGGTCGGGCAAGAGCCTGACGATGGCGTTCTACGCGGGCCGCGTGATCCTGCACCCCGCGATGGCAAACCCCACGATCGTGGTGCTGACCGACCGAAACGACCTTGACGATCAGCTCTTCGGCACGTTTGCGCGTTGTCACGACCTGCTGCGCCAGCCGCCCGTGCAGGCCGCCAACCGTGCTGACCTTCGCCAGAAGCTGTCGGTCGCGTCCGGGGGAGTGGTCTTCACCACCATCCAGAAGTTCTTCTCCGAAGAGAAGGGCGGCGCGCCTTCGGCAGATCTACAACGAACAGCTCCACACGGCGTACTTTCAACCCGTCGCAACATCGTCGTCATCGCAGACGAGGCGCATCGCAGCCAGTACGACTTCATCGACGGATTCGCACGGCACATGCGCGACGCCCTGCCGAATGCCTCCTTCATTGGATTCACCGGGACGCCCATCGAGAAGACCGACGCGAACACGCGCGCCGTCTTCGGCGACTACATCAGCGTCTACGACATCCAGCGGGCCGTCACGGATGGGGCCACCGTCCCGATCTACTACGAGAGCCGGCTCGCCAGGATCGAGTTGAAGGAGTCCGAACGCCCGAAGATCGATCCCGAGTTCGAGGAGGCCACCGAAGGCGAAGAGGTCGAACGCAAAGAGAAGCTGAAGAGCCGATGGGCGCAACTCGAGGCCGTCGTCGGATCGGAGAACCGGATCAGACTCATCGCCCGCGACCTCGTCGAACATTTCGAGAACCGTCTCGCTGCGATGGACGGCAAGGCCATGGTGGTCTGCATGAGCCGCCGTATCGCCGTCGAGCTCTACCGCGAGATCGCGGCGCTTCGGCCCGGCTGGCACCACGAAGATGACGAGCGGGGCGCGCTGAAGGTCGTCATGACGGGCTCGGCGTCAGACCCTCTGGAGTGGCAGTCGCACATCCGCAACAAGCTGCGGCGCGAGGAACTGGCGAACCGTTTTCGCGACCCAAACGACCCGTTCAGGATCGTCATCGTGCGCGACATGTGGCTCACGGGCTTCGACGCTCCGAGCCTGCACACGATGTACGTGGACAAGCCAATGCGCGGGCACGGTCTCATGCAGACAATCGCCCGCGTCAACCGCGTCTTCAAGGACAAGCCCGGCGGATTGGTTGTCGACTACCTCGGCCTCGCCGACGAGCTGAAGCAGGCGCTCGCGACGTACACGGAGAGTGGAGGCACGGGCGAAACCGCTCTCGACCAAGCCGAGGCGGTGGCGGTGATGCTGGAGAAGTACGAAGTCTGTTGCGGCCTGTTCCATGGCTTCGCCTGGTCGGTGTGGGCGACGGGAACGCCGCAGGCTCGCCTCTCGGTGCTGCCCGCCGCCCAGGAACACATCCTCGCGCAGGAGGACGGCAAGAATCGGCTCCTGCGATCCGTCACAGAGCTGTCCCAGGCATTCGCGCTCGCGGTGCCCCACGCAGAGGCAATGAGAATCCGAGACGACGTGGGGTTCTTTCAGGCCGTGCGCGCGGTGCTGGCCAAGAACACGCCGGGCGAGCGGAAGACAGACGAAGAACTCGAACAGGCGATCCGGCAGATCATCTCGAAGGCGGTGGCGTCCGACGAAGTGGTGGACATCTTCGCGGCCGCCGGGCTCAAGAAGCCAGACATCTCAATTCTCTCGGAAACCTTCCTCGCTGAAGTCCGCGGGATGCCCCAACGGAACCTGGCCGTCGAATTGCTGCGGAAGCTCCTGACCGGCGAAATCAAGGTGCGGTCGCGGCGCAATGTTGTCCAGGCACGCTCATTCGCTGACTTGCTGGCACAGGCGGTGCGCAAGTACCAGAATCGGGCGATCGAGACCGCGCAGGTGATCGAGGAGTTGATTGCGCTGGCCAGGCAGATGCGCGATGCGAGCGCGCGAGGCGAGGCGCTGGGTTTGTCTGAGGACGAACTGGCTTTCTACGACGCTCTGGAGACCAACGACAGCGCAGTCAAGGTGCTCGGCGAGCCGACACTGACGACCATCGCCCGTGAGCTGGTGACTACGGTCCGCAGCAACGTCACGATTGACTGGACGATTCGCGAGACTGTGCGGGCGCACCTGCGGGTGGTGGTCAAGCGCATCCTCCGAAAGTACGGTTACCCGCCCGACCAACAGGAGAAGGCGACCCGAACCGTGCTGGAGCAGGCGGAACTGCTGTGCGGTGACTGGGCGGGCTGCTGATTGCACGCATCGGGCACGGCATGCCGTGCCCCTACGGGATCTACCCGCCGGGGGATACCGTGCCCGGATTCGATCTGGTGCGGCGTGCCGATCCGCAGACGGCCGGCGGCGCCATCACACCACGAGCAGTTCCTCGAGTTCCGGAATCTCGTCCTTGAGCGTGGCCTCGACGCCGAAATATAGCGTCATCTGCGCACTGGGGCAGCCGACGCAGTTGCCTGTCAGCCGGACTTTCGCCCGGTTGTCGGCGACATCCACCAGTTCAATATCGCCACCGTCGCTCTGGATGAGGGGGCGAATGCGGTCGAGCACCGACTGGACACGTTCACGGGTTACCATCTGGGAGCTCCTGCGTTGTTAGCAATCTCGATCCGGCGCCTGGTAGAGAGCTGTGCCGCTCGGGCCTCGCCGTCCTTTGGACCGCCGAGCCGGCCCATAGCCAAGGTGCGCGGGTTCTATCCCTCGTCCTGGCCTTCTGCTGGCGTCCCGTCTAGACGCTCGCCAATGGACTGCTCGAAAACGTCACGCGAGACCGTCACATGAACACGATCTCCCGCCGTCCCGGGGCGTTTGTCGATGCCAGAACGTCTAGGTCTCTCCCATTGTCTCACGCCGTGCGTTTCCTGTCAGCGAATCCGGTCTTCAAGCTATCCCACAGCGCCCGGACGCGCGTGAAGGCCAGACTGGCGTCGGCGGGATCGCTTCGCACCCCGATCGAAGGGGCCGGGCGGAGGACCGCCCATCCGACTTTGTTTGCAAACGCAACAAATGGGGCAGAATCGGACGCCTGTTCTGCCGGCACGAGTGACTGGCGGCAGTCGGCCTCACGCAAGAATGGCCCTGGCGGCAGACGGCAAGAGCGGGCGCGCGGCACGATGATGTGGCCTAAATTACTGATGTTATTGGCCAATTGTGCCAGCGTGCCTCCGGACTCCCGCACCCTGCCTGACGCGCCGCCCGCCAGGAACGCTCACGCCTCGAAAATCGGGCTGGATCGACGCGATGAAAAAAGTCTTGACGAATAATTCTAGATGCATATAGTTTGTCTGTCTAATGAACAAATATTCCCGTCCGTTGACGTCATAGCGTTCGGATGGAGATGTTCCGGAGCCATGTTTCACAACGCTAGGTCGAGAATCTGACGAATGCGCCGAATCAACCCGTCCCGTTTCTCGGTGGCCACGCGGGGCACGAGCCGCGAGATCAACCGCCGGATCGTGCTGAATCTGATCCGTTCGCACCAACCCATCTCCCGGGCCGACGTGGCCCGTCTGATGAGCGTCAGCCGGGGCGCGGTCACGCTCATCGTCAACGACCTGATCGCCAACAAACTCGTGTACGAGGGTGCCACGGGCGAGGCCGTCCGCGGCCGCAAGCCGAAGTTCCTCTACATCAATGCGAGGCGGCGCACGGTTGTGGCTGCCGACATCCGGGCCAGCGAGACCTTTGTGATGCTGGCCGACCTGCTCGGCAAGCCCCTCACGGGCGTCACCTCCTTTCCCACCGCGCGTGACCCGAAGCAGGTCGTCTCCACACTGGCCTCGCGCATCAAGCGCCTGCTGGCTGACCACGCAGAGGCCGGCACCTGCGAAGGCATCGGCGTGGTGGTCCCTGGCATGGTCGAGCACGTGACGATGCGCGTCCTTCATGCACCGACGCTGGGATGGCGCAACGTCGACCTGCGGGAACCCCTCGCGGCCGCCACCGGCCTGCGCGTCCAGATCGAGAACTCCGGACGGGCGTGCGCGCTGGCGCAAATGTGGGCCCTTGGCGGGGCAGGCGCCTCAGACGGTGACGTGGTCTTCGTGAGCGTGTCCGATGGGGTCGGCGTCGGCGTGATCATGAACGGAGAGCTCCTGCGAGGTCGTCACAACATCGCTGGTGAGTTCGGCCATGTCGCGCTCTCGCTCGACGGGCCGAGATGTTCGTGCGGTTCGAACGGGTGCTGGGAAGCCTATATCTCGAACCGCGCGACGCTCGCGCGCTATTTTGGCCGGCCCGCCCACGAGGGCCCGCAGGACGCGGCGCACCGCCACTTCACTGTGGAAGACCTCATCGTGCGCGCCCGCGGCGGCGATGCGAAGGCCATCGCGGCGATCGAGGCCACCGCCCGCTACCTGGGACTCGGGCTCGCCTCGGTCATCAATGCCCTCGATCCCGCCTGCGTGCATGTCGGCGGTGAAATCACGCTGGCGTGGGATCTCATCGAAGGATCCGTGCGGGCGGCGCTGGCGGAGCGGGTGCTGACGCCGGCCGCCGCCGCCACCGAGATTCGGCCCGTTGCGGCCACCGAATATCCACGGCTGCAGGGAGCGGCCGCACTCGTGACTGCGCCAGCGTTTGCCGCGCCGGTGGTGGCGTGACCGCGGGCATCGGAGGAGGCATGAGGTCTGAGACCATCGCACCATCCACTTGCATCGTCCGCAACACGGCGTCCCGACAAGGACGCACGATTGCCGTGAAACCGGGCACGACCGCCTCTCGCTACCTGCACTATGGCCGCATCATCCTCGACGGTGGTGACCCGCTCGTGCGCTTCGAGACCGACGACAGGGAAACCGGCCTGATCTGCCTGCGCGGCAGCGGCGCGGTGACGGTGGATGGAGCCGAGCACGCCATCGACTTGTACGACGCCATCTACGTGCCCAGAGATAGCGCGGTAGAGGTAGCCGCCGGAGCGCACGGGTGCGACCTCGCTGAAGTCGCCGCGCCGGTCTCGACGCATCATCCCGTGCAGATCGTCCGCTTCAGCGACGTCAGACTGGACCCGGGTCTGCATTTCGATACGGGCGGCGACGCGGCGAAGCGCGAGGTGAACGTGCTCATCGGCAAGAACGTTCAGGCGGGACGGATCATGGCGGGTGTCACGTTCAGCAAGCCCGGCAACTGGACGTCCTGGCCGCCGCACGAGCACGCGGCCATACTCGAAGAGGCCTACCTCTACATCGACATGCCTGCCCCGTCGTTCGGCGTGCAACTGGTCTACACCAACGCCCGAGAGCCCGAACTCGCTGCGGTGGTGCGCGAAGGCGATGTGGTGTTGATGCCGAAGGGCTATCACCCGAACGTGGCCGCCCCCGGGGGTTCGATCAACTTTCTGTGGATGATGGCGGCTCATCGCGAAGACGTGGACCGCCAGTACGGCGTCGTGAACGTGCAACCAGAGTACGGCGCCCTGGGATCCGGCCTCGACAAGGGGCGATCGGAGCGCACATGAACGCGAAGGCACCAGTCCTCGAGTTCCAGCACCGAGAGTGGAGCGCCATCCCAGCCGAACACATCGCCGATGGCATCGATCGCCAGATGGTC
The DNA here is from genome assembly GCA_026393755.1 of Acidobacteriota bacterium. Lineage (NCBI taxonomy): Bacteria > Pseudomonadati > Acidobacteriota > Acidobacteriota bacterium. Next base: position 107,787 of record JAPKZO010000023.1, on the reverse strand, counting down.
TGGGGTGATCGGCTGATGGTCTGCCGGCTGCGGTTCGATCCGCACGTCGTCACACCCGTGCACACGCATCCTCACGAGCAGATCACGATGGTGGAGCGCGGACGCGTCGTCTTCACCGTCGAGGGCGAGCAGCGGGCTGCGACTGCCGGCGACGTGCTGCGATTTCCGTCGGAGATCCGGCACGGCGCGACGATGCTCGATGAAGAAGTGGTGCTCATCGACATCTTCTCGCCCATCCGGGAGGACTTTCTGCCAGCCACGTAGGCTGTGCCGCGAGGGACCATGGCGACAGATCTCTTCAGGCTCGACGGCAAGGTGGCGCTCGTCACGGGCTGTGCCCGGGGGCTGGGGGCGGGGATGGCCAGTGCGCTCGCAGCCGCGGGCGCCGATGTCGCGCTTCACGATCGTGAGGCGCCGCTCAAGACCGCAGCTCACCTGAAGGCGCTCGGGACTCGCACCGCGTGCATCGCCGCGGATCTCGCCGACCGTGCCGCCGCGGATCGCCTCGTCGCGGACACCATCGCTGCGCTGGGGCGCATCGACATCCTCGTGTGCAACGCCGGCATCATCCGGCGCGAGCCAGCTGCCACGCACGGCGACGAGGACTGGGATGCCGTCATCGAGGTGAACCTCACCAGCGTGTTCCGCCTGTCGCGCGCTGTCGGCGCGCACATGATCGAGCGCGGCGAGGGTGGCAAGATCGTGCCTATCGCCTCGCCCCTGTCCTTCCAGGGAGGGATGACCGTGCCGAGCTACGCCGCCGCCAAGGGAGGCGTCGCCCAGCTCACCAAGGCCCTCGCCAACGAGTGGGCACCTCATCGCATTTCGGTCAACGCCATCGCCCCGGGCTACATGGCCACCGACAACACGGCGCCGCTCAGAGACAACGAAGTGCGCTCGCGACAGATCCTCGAGCGGATTCCGGCGGGGCGGTGGGGCACGCCGGACGACTTGGGGGGACCTGTCGTCTTCCTGGCATCGGCGGCCTCGGATTACGTCACGGGGCACGTGCTCGTAGTGGACGGAGGCTGGCTGGCGCGGTGACGCGGGACAGCCTCAGCCAAGGCGCGAAGGGGAACAGAGGAGTGACGAGGACGCCATGAACGGCACACCAGCTGAGGGCGGGATCCTCCGTCGAATTCCCGGCGCCAGCGTGTTCGCGAAACTGGTCGGCCCCGCGGCTCTCACAGCAGCGGGGATGATCGGGGCCGGGGCCGTGGCGACGCGGCTGCTGGCAGGCGCCTGGTTCGGATTCGATCTCCTGTGGGTCGCGCTCTACGTGATCCCGATGGTCATCTTCACGCTGGACTCGGCGTCTCGCGTCGCCGTGTTCTCCGGCGGCCGCGGCATGTTCACGATGATCCGGGGCGACATCGGTGCCTGGCTCGCGTGGGGCATTCTCGTACCGACCGTGCTCGTGAACGTGATCGTCAACATGAGCCAGTCGTCCGCGATGCTCGAGGGCGTGTATGGCGCGTTCGGCATGCTGCCCCCGGCGGGCGGCAGTTCGGCGGCCTTCATCGTCACGGCGGTCATGACCGCGGCGACCCTCGCGGCGGCGGTGCTCGGCGGTTACAAGCGCGTTGAGAAGATCATGACCGGGCTGTTGCTGGTCATCCTCGTCTCCTTCATCGTTGTGGCGATCAAGGGGCTGCTCGACTGGCAGACGTGGCCGGCGCTCGCCCGCGGGCTGGTACCACAGGTTCCCGCTCCGGTGCCGGTGGTGGGCACCGATCAGGTGCGGGATGGATTCAGGCAAATCATGGGGATTGCGGGTCAGGCGCTCCCGCCCTCCGTCTTCCTGGCCTACGGCTATCTCGCGAAGAACGCCGGCTACTCGTCGGCCGATGTCCGACAAGCGTTCTGGAAGACGGTTCAGAACCTCGGAGTCATCTGGGGATTGTTCTCGGTGGTCGTCATCGTCGCGGGGGCCACCGCCCTGCACGCGGTGTACACGGGTGCCGGGCCGGCCTACCTCGGCGTCAGCCATTACTCGCAGATCGAGAGCATCCCCGTGGCGGGTCAGGTACTCGGGCCGGCGTTTCCCGGCGCGCTGCGGTTTCTGGCGCCGCGGTTCTTCTCGATCGGCCTCGTGGCGGCCGCGTTCACCACGCTGATCTCCGTCTCGTTGACGATGACCTACTTCTGCATGGACATGGCGAAGAAAGACTGGCGCTTCTCCGCGGACAACACGTTGTTCAGGAAGGTGTTCGCGATTTGGATTGCGGTGCCAGCGCTCATCGCGCCGTTCTGGTCACTTCCCGCGCTGCTCAAGGCCATTCTCGCGATGGTGGGCAACCTCATTCTCGCGCCCGTCGCCGTGCTGGTCATCATGTACTTCGTTAACCAGAAACAGCTGGGCGCGTTCAAGGCGAACACAGGCCGCAACGTGGTGCTCGGCATCACGGTGCTGTTTTCCCTCGTCCTCGTCATCTATGGAGTGATGGGACTGCTGCGATGAACACGAGTTCCAGCCGGACCGACGTCGTCCGCGACATCGAGGCCTCGGGCGTGGTTGCCGTCATTCGCCTCACCGACGCCAGCCAACTGAGGGCGGTGGCCGAAGCGCTCCTGGCCGGCGGGGTCCGGGCGCTCGAAGTGACGATGACCGTGCCCCGGGCCGTGGCGCTCATCGAAGAACTCTCGGCGGGGCTGCCGGCTGGCGTGCTCGTGGGCGCCGGCACGGTACTCGATGCCGAGACGGCGCGGCAGGTCATCCTTGCGGGTGCCCGTTTCGTCGTCGGCCCCGTGTTCAGGCGGGACGTGATTGAGATGTGCCACCGCTACGACACCGCCGTGATGCCGGGCTGCTTCACGCCGACCGAGATCCTCTCAGCGTGGGAGGCAGGCGCGGACATCGTCAAGGTGTTTCCGGCGACCGCGCTTGGCCCCGGGTTCTTCAAGGACGTTCGCGGGCCGCTGCCGCAGGTGCGGCTGATGCCGACCGGCGGCGTGACGCGGGAGAACGCCGGCGACTGGATCCGGGCCGGAGCGGTGGCCATCGGTGTCGGGACCGCGCTCGTGGACAAGAAGGCCGTCGCCGAGCGCCGTTACGACGACATCACGGCGTCAGCGCGTCACTTCGTTGAAGCCGTGCGGGCGGCCCGCAATCTCCAGGCGACGGAGGCATAGGAATCCATGGGGAAGACCGTGTGTTTCGGCGAGATCATGCTGCGACTGAGCCCTCCCGGGTTCGAGCGCCTGTTCCAGTCCCCAGTCTTCCAGGCCACGTTCGGCGGCGGCGAGGCGAACGTGGCGGTCAGCCTTGCGCACTTCGGCTGCGAGAGCCACTACGTCACGCGAGTCCCGGACAACCCGATCGGAGATGCCGTCGTCCGCGCATTGCGTGGCGAAGGCGTCAGAACCGGGCACGTGCAGCGCGGCGGCTCGCGGCTGGGGATCTACTTCGCAGAAACCGGCGCAAGCCAGCGCCCGTCGACAGTCCTGTACGACCGGAGCCTCTCGGCGATCAGCGAGATCCAGCCGGGTACCGTGCCGTGGGCCGAGGTGTTCACGGGCGCCGACTGGTTCCACTGCACCGGCATCACCCCGGCCATCAGCCGGTCGGCGGCCGAGTGCACACGGGAGGCTCTCGAGGCGGCCAAGCGCGCCGGGGTTCGGGTGAGCGTCGACCTCAACTACCGGAGAAAGCTCTGGTCCGAGCACGAGGCCCAGCAGACCATGCGGCCGCTGATGCCGTTGGTGGACGTGGTGGTGGCCAACGAAGAAGACCTGCAGGCCGTACTGGGTATCGAGGTGGCGCACGCCGACGTCTCCGGCGGGCAGTTGAGCGTGGAAGGCTACCGGACGGCGGCCGGGCGCGTCGCGACGGAGTTCGGAGTCAAGAAGGTGGCCGTGACGCTGCGCGAGAGTCTGTCGGCGAGCGACAACGCCTGGAGCGCGGTGCTGTTGGACAGCGAGTCCGGGAGTTTCCACCAGAGTCAGCGATACACCATCCGGCTCGTCGATCGCATCGGCGGCGGCGACAGCTTTGCGGCGGGCCTGATCTACAGCCTGCTGGCGGGGCGCGACAGCGGGGCGTCATTGCGATTTGCCGTCGCGGCGAGCGCCTTGAAACAGACGATCCCGGGAGATTTCAATCGGGTATCAGTGAACGAAGTGGAGCGGCTCGCTGCCGGTGACGCCAGCGGCCGAGTCCAGCGGTAACGCGGCGAGGTGCGGAAGGCGGCCACTGGCCGAGGGGGCATATGATGAAGAGGTGCATTTATTCAATAGCCGCTGTCGGCATCCTGATGCTGCTGGCCTCGCCGGCGAGCGCCCAGGACTACCGGGCTCGAGTGCAGGGCTCGGTGCAGGACGAGAGCCAGGCTGCGCTGCCGGGCGCCACCGTGACGCTCGTCAACGACGCCACAGGTACGAAGGCGTTCAAGGTCAGCGACGCACTGGGCCGCTACCTGTTCGACTTCGTGGAGCCTGGCACCTATACCGTCTTCGCGGAGTTGACGGGATTCAAGAAGGCCGAGCGCACGAGCATTCGAGTTCAGCAACGCGGTGACGTGACCGCGAACCTCACGCTGCAGATCGGGACGTTGGCCGAGACGGTGACGGTCGTTGCCGAAACGACGCAGGTCCAGTTGAACAGCAGCACCGCGCAGGTCACGCTGGAGCGCCAGCTGATCGATCAGGTGCCGCTGGCCGGGCGCAACCCGTACAGCCTCGCCATTCTGGATCCGACGTTGAACCCGGGCGTCGGCACCACCGCCAACGAGAACCGGCCGTACCACCACGCGTTCGCGAGCGACTACGACGCGGGCGGCGGCACGCGCCGGGGCAATGACGTGATGCTCGACGGCGTGCCCCTCGGCTTGAGCTACAAGACCGCCTACACGCCCGCGATGGACGCCGTTGAGGAAATCACGGTCTCCAAGACCAGCGTGGACGCCGAGAACGGCCACAGCCTCGGGGGGATCATCAGCCTGAGCATGAAGTCGGGCACGAACGTCCTGCGCGGGTCCGGCTACGCGTTCTTCCGCGACCCGAGCATGAACGCGCGGGCCGACCCCACGATTGCCGTCACGCCGGGCCAGGACATGAGGGCGCTGCGAGGCACGCAGCTCCAGATGCTCGGTGCGACGCTGGGTGCGCCGATTCGGAAGAACAAACTGTTCAGCTTCACGGCCTACGAGCACTGGAACGACAAGCGGCCGATTAGCTATGTCAGGACCGTGCCCACGGAGGCCGAACGCAAAGGCGACTTCAGCCAGTCGGTGCTCAACGGCAAGGTGCGCTCCATCTACGATCCTTTCTCGTCGGTCCTCAATCCTGTGACGGGCAAAGTCGTGCGCACGGCGTTTATCAACAACGTCATCCCGACGGCGATGCTCGACGCCACAGCGCTCAAGATGTTGCAGGACATGCCGCTGCCGAACGTTCCGGGCAACGTCGACAATCTGCAGTACAGCGTCTACGACCAGACGAAGTACTGGAACCTCTCCCAGCGCGTGGACTGGAACATCACCAACAACTGGAAGGTGTTCGTCCGCTACGGCCAGTTCAAGGCGAATCTCTACCAGCAGAATCCCACTGAGGCCGGGTTCTTTCCCTTGTCGGGCAGCAACCGCTACGGCCTGAGCATCGCCGCGGACTCGGTGTGGGTGATCTCGAACAAGCAGACCCTCAACGTGCGCGGCAGCTTCAACAACTTGACCGATGAGTTCTACAATCCGTCGCTCGAACTCGGGGCGGACGGACTGAAGAACTACTGGCCCACTCCCTGGTACTCGTCCCTCTACAACAGCGGCTACGTGTACTACCCGGCGCTCGACGTGGTGTCGGGCACCAGCAACACCGTGACGACCAACCGCCTCGGGCGCCAGGGCCGCGAGTGGTGGCAGCATCCAAAGTCGTGGGTGGCGTCGGCCCGCATGAACTGGTACGAGGGCCAGCACAACATGAAGTTCGGCGGCGAGGTGCGTTCGTACTTCGGGAAAGCCGCGCGATTCGAGCCGATCAACCTCACGTTCAACTCGGCGCTGACCGCGAACAGTTCGGACAGCCCAGACATCGTGAACTCCGGCAACCAGTGGGCGTCGTTCATGCTCGGGGCCCTCGACAGCGGGACCAGCGCCCGACTCGTGCCGCTGCAGACGCCGGACCTCCGTGGATATGCCGCGTATGTGCAGGACGACTGGCGCGCGAGCAGCCGTCTCACGCTCAACGTGGGTCTGCGCTGGGAATACGAGCCCGGCCCGACCGATGCGAACAACCGTCTGTCGGTGCGCTACGATCTCACGTCGCCGATCCCCGAAATGCAGACGACGCCACCCACCATGAACGCGCAGGCCCTGGCGCTCATGGCCAGCAAGGGGTACAGCTACAGCTACACCGGGGCCTGGGTTTTCGCCACCAAGGACAGCCCCAACGCGTGGCACGCGACGTGGAAGAACTTCCTGCCGCGCATCGGCCTGAATTATCGGCTGCAGGGAGAATCGGTCCTCCGGTTTGCCTACGCGCGTTACATGCGGGCCACCAGCGACGTGCGGGAGACACTGGGCGATTTTGTCAACCAGTACTCGGGATTCGCCCAGACCACGAACACCCTTGGCCTCGCCGTCGGCGTACCGCAGCAGACCCTCGCGAATCCCTACCCGGCGAACAACCCCGTGATCGAGCCGTACGGTCAGGCCTACGGCCGCTATACGAATCTGGGTGGCGCGATGAGCCTCGACCAGTATGAACAGCGGCCGCAGATCAACGACCGTTTCAATGTCTCGTACCAGCGCAGGGTCTGGATGGGCATCATCACCGACATCAGTTACTTCTACAACCGCGGCTCGCGCGTGCCGTACAACCTCAACCTGAACATGATGAACCCCGCGTTCAGGTACGAGCAGAAGACCGTCCTGAATACCCAGGTGCCCAACCCGTTCCGCAACTACCTGACGGTCGACAAGTTCCCGGGATCCCTTCGCAACACCGCCAACGTGACCCTCGGCAGTCTGCTCGTGCCGTACCCGCAGTACGGCACGATCACGCAGACCAATACCAACGGCAATCTCGCCAAAACGCACACGTTCGAGATGCGCCTCCAGCGGCCGTTTACCAAGGGCCTGAGCTTCCTGGCCTCGTACGCATACAACAACGAGAAATCGCAGCAGTGGTTCGACGACATCGCCAACTACAAGGTGCTCACCAGCGGTGGCAAGGACGGCTGGGAGTGGCGGCCTGTCGCCGACGTACCGCGCCACCGCTTCACGGCGGCCGTCACGTGGCAGTTGCCAATCGGCAAGGATCGCCAGTTCCTGACGACCATGCCGACGGCCCTCGATTGGGTCATTGGCGGCTGGCAGTACACCGCCGCCCACCGTTCCTACTCGGGACGCCCGCTGCTGTTCGCCAACAGCTACGTCGTGAGCGGGAACCCCAAACTCGACAAGCCCACGCGCAACCAGTGGTTCGATACGAGCATGTTCGCCGTGCTCCCCGACGCCAACACGCCGCGCACCAACCCGTGGTCCTACGCGGGGCTCAATGGGCCGGGGTGGAACGTCACTGACATGACGCTCACCAAGACGTTCAGCTTCGGGTCGAAGTACCGGCTCGAGGCCCGCATCGAGGCCTACAACGCGTTCAACGTCATGATCTGGGAAAACCCGGATGTCGTCATTTCCAGCGCAACGTTCGGCAAGGTGACACGCAAGCGCGTGGATGGCAATGGCCGCGAGCTTCAGGTCGGCTTGCGGTTCATCTTCTGATGGTGTCCTGATCCGGCCGAGTCACCGTTCCCGGGAGCGTCCGGAGCGCCCTGGGATCGGTGAACGCCCTTCCCGCCGTGTGCCTGTATGAACCGACGAGCCGTCCTGCGCACTCTCCTCACAGGCGTCGGCGCACTGGCCGGGGCGGGATTCGTGCCACGGCCCGGGTTCGCGGGATCGGCCCAGTCGAGCGCCCCCGTGGCCTCGACGGCGTCCGGCCGGATCCGGGGGTTCGTCGACACCGGCATCGCCGTCTTCAAGGGTGTCCGCTACGGCGCGGACACGGCCCCACGGCGTTTTCTCCCTCCCATGCCGCCGGTTCCCTGGATCGGCGTGCGCGACGCGCTGGAGTTCGGACCGGTGGCGCCGCAGCCGACTGGAGAGAAGAAATGGGTGCTGGGTGAAGACTGCCTGCACCTGAACGTCTGGACGCCCGGCCTCCGCGACGAGGGCAAACGGCCGGTGATGGTCTGGTTCCATCCCGGTGCGTATTCCAGCGACACCAGCAATCGCATCGAGACCGACGGCGTCCGCCTGAGCCGGCGCGGCAACGTCGTCGTCGTGACGGTCAATCACCGGCCGAACGTCTTCGGCTACCTCTACCTCGCCGAGTTCGGTGGGCCGGATCTCGCCGACTCGGGTAACGTCGGCATGCTCGACCTGGTGCTGGCGCTGAAGTGGGTCCGCGACAACATCGTGGAGTTCGGAGGGGATCCGGGCAACGTGACGATCTTCGGCCAGTCGGGCGGCGGGGCCAAGTGCGCCACGCTCATGGCGATGCCAGCGGCCGCGGGGTTGTTTCACCGCGTATGGACGATGAGCGGCCAGCAGATCACCGCGAGCCGCGTGACGACGGCCAGGACCCACGCGTTGCAGTTGATCGAGGCGCTGGGGATCCGGGACCGGATCGAGGAACTCAAGTCGCTCCCGATGGAGCAACTGGTGAAGGCGAGCCGCGCGCCCCGGTACTTGGGTCCGGTGAAGGACGGACGTTCGCTGTCGAGGGATCCGTTCGATCCGGACGCGCCGCCGCTCTCGGCGCGCATCCCCATGGTGCTCGGCAACACGCGCGACGAGACGCGAACGCTCATCGGCCGCGGCGATCCGTCGCTGTTCGAGTTGAGCTGGGAGACGCTGGTGCCCAGGCTCCAGGCCAACTCGCCGTTCATGGGGGATCTCGATCGCGCGCAGGTCATCGCGACCTACCGGAAGATGTACCCGACGTCGTTGCCCGCCGATGTGTTCTTCGCGGCGACCACCGCGTCTCGTTCCTGGCGAGGCCAGGTGATCGAGGCAGACCGGCGCGCCGCGTCGGCCGAGAGCGCCCGACGCACGTGGGTGTACCAACTTGACTGGAGAACGCCCATTGATAGCGGCAAGTGGAAGGCGCATCACGGATTGGACGTGCCCCTGGTGTTCGACAACGCGTCCCTGGCGCCTCAGATGGTTGGAACCGGCCCCGCTGCAGAGCGCGTGGCCGATCAGATGAGCGACGCGTGCATCGCGTTCGCCCGAACCGGCAATCCCAACACCAGGGCCATCCCCGCTTGGCCGACGTTCGACCTCTCGCGGCGTGCCACGATGGTGTTCGACGAGATCTCGAAAGTGGTCGACGATCCACGCGGCGGCGAGCGCCGGCTGTTCAGTCAGGTGCCGTACGTCCAGCCCGGCACGTAAGGCGCACCCGCCGGAGGCGCGCTGAAGGGAGCCTTGTCATGACCGCTGTCTGGCTGCGCCGATGCGGGCTGGCCGGTATCCTCGTCTTCCTGGCCGGAATCGGCGGCGGTGCCCAGTCGCCGGCGCCGGGCCTGCTCTTCTACCTGTCGGCGAGCCACTCTCTGACCGCCGACTGGGCGGCTGGCGGAGATCCCGAGCCTAATTTCGCCACCGACGTCAAGGTCGTCGCTGATGGCGCGATTGGTCCCGGCCTGGAATGCGGACACACGCAGGTCTTCTCGTACCGGGCGCCGGGCAACATCTATGCGGAACGCGGCACGCTGGCGTTCTTCTGGCGCTCGCGCGAAGTGGTTGCCGGGACGCCGTTTCCCGTTTTCCGCGTCGGCTACGGCGATCACTCCAGCTGGGACATGACCTGGATGCGCATCGATTACAACGGCAGGCCCGGCTTCGACGCCTTTGTCACTGACGCGAGCCTGGCGCGCACGCGAGTGTCGTACGCCATGCCCGGGTTCCCCGGTCCGAAGCAATGGGTGCACCTCGCGCTCGCGTGGGACGAGACGCGCGGCATCCGCTTCTACGTCAATGGTCAGATGGTGGCCAGCCAGGACGGCCAGGCCATCTTCTCGGCTGCCCTCGACCAGTTCGGCCCGCACTCGCGCGTCATCAGCCCCTACCAGGTGCAGAGTGCGTACAACTTCGTAAGAGGCGGCGACATCGACGAACTGCGTATCTACGACCGGATGATCGGCGACGACAACGTCGCGGCTCTCGCGCGCGGCGACGCCCCTGGCGCCATGCCCCCACTCAACCGGACGCTCGGCGAGCGGCAGTGGCGCGACGAATGGTGGTTTCGGTACGGGTGGAACCGCGTCGGCGACCCGCCGCCGCCGCTCGACACGAAGGCGGTGCGCATCAGGAAGGTCGAGATCCACGACGTCTACGACGTGAAGCGCTGGTGGTGGAAGGGCACGGATGGCATCCGTGAGACGACTTGGCCGGGCGTCTACAATCGCTCGCGCCTGCCCGGCCGCAACGACTACTTCCAGCTGCCCGACTGGGACTGCTACTCGGTCTCTGGTGAGTCCGTGCAATTTGTGATGCCGGACGAGCCTTGGAACCACCTCGAGATTAGCGGTGCGGCGTTCGGACCCTTCACGCTCGTGCCCTCGGGCGTCATGCCTCCGGACCCGACGGCCCCCCTGCCCGCCGGGCGCCCGGTCGAGGTGACGCCGCTCTTCGAGCGGCCGAAAGGGCAGGAACGCACGTTCCACCTGCTGGAGCGGCCGGTGACAGGCAAGCAGATACGATTCACAAACGTCGAGCGAGAGACGCCCATTGGCGAGTTCGCCGCCTACTACGTGACGGCCGGGAATGAGCCCGAAGGGACCGCCGTTCTGAGCTACCGGCTTACGGCCCGGGCCGAGCCTCGGTACCCGAGCGTGCAGGAGGCCCTGACGTTCATCAACGGACGCTACCCGACGGACGCGCGCACGACGATGGTGGGCCTGCCGGCAGGGTCGGGTGTGCCGCGGATCAGTCGGGGGCCGCAGCCGGCAGGTCTGCCCATCGTGCACATCCTCATCCCGTCGGATTTCAGGGACGCATCGTTCGGGGCCTGGCGCGGGAACAACTCGTACACGTGGACAAACCTGGATGGTGGCCTCGACGGCATCGCCATCGATCTGCCGCCCTTGAACGTCTTGCCCACACACGGGGAGCTGTTCCCGATCAATATCTCGGTGAGAGACCCGCTGTGGCCGCTGCGTTCGATGCTCGACTTCAGCTTTTCGGTGAAGCCTGGCGAGGCCCACACGCTGTGGCTGGATCTGCGGGATCGCATCCTGCCCCGCGGTGCGGGCTTGTACCTGACGATTGCGGCGGCCGGCGGCGACTTCGGGCCCGCGGCGCTCGAAGGCGCCGAAGTCCGGCTGATCTTCAAGCCCGCGAAGGAGGCGAAGGTCGAGCACGTGCTCGACCGCTTCACCCAGGTCCGCGACAACTTCGCGCACATCATCGAAGAGCGGCCCAACACGCGCCGACTGTCGCTCTACACCCGTTTCGAGACGGATCTGACCGATCTGTTGGCGGTCGACCCCGAGAACCCGCGCGGGCGCGAGTACTGGTACGAGTACAACCGCGAGCAGCCACGCCCCGAGATCCCGTTGTCGCCGACGCCGACAGGCACGCCGCGCTGGGCTGCCCGTCAGGTCGAGTACCTGAGGTACGTGAAGAGGTTTGTCAACTGGTTCATCGATCACCGTCAGCTCGCGAACGGGGAGTTCGGCGGCGGCTTGTCCGACGATGGTGACCTGACGAACTGGTGGCCGGGCACGGCGATGATGGGAGTGGCGCCGGAGCGGATACGCGCATCGCTCCTGCGCGAGCTCGACGCGTTCTACCGCCAGGGGATGTTCACCAGCGGCCTGTCCACGATCCAGACCGACGAGCTCCACAGTTACGAGGAGGGCATTCAGGTGCTTGGGCAGGCGCTCCTGCTCGACTTCGGCGGTCCTGAGAGTCTCGAGCGGGCGATGGAAACGGCCCGCGCGATCGAGGAACGGATCACCGCGGTCAATGCGGCCGGACACCGTCACATCACCTCGTCGTACTTCAGCGGCACGCGCGTGGCTACCGACGGCGTATGGGGTTGGTCCAAGCCCTCGTCGTACCTGATCCTGCATCCGGCGATTGCGCTCGTGGACTACAACGGTGCGCCGCGAGCGAAGAGATGGCTTGTCGAACTGGCTGACGGATTGCTGGCCCATTACAAGCCCGATGGACAGGGCGGCCGGGCACTGCGGGCCGCGGTGCGCTTCGAGACCGACGAAGATCAGGAGGCCGCCAGCTCTGACCGCACATGGCCGCTGCTGTGGGCCGTCTACCGCTGGACCGGTGACCGCAAGTACCTCGCCCCGATGCTCGACGCCGGCATCCGGGGCTTGCCGGGCATCGCAGCCAACGCCCTCGACCTGTTATCGCTGCGTCAGTCGATGGGACCGCAGATCGTGGCGGCGGCAAAGACCGCCGCAGATCCGTCGATTCAGCACCTGGCCTGGCAAGTCACCGGCGACCGCCGCTGGCTCGAATCGCTCTACGAAGATCAAATCCAGGCGGCAGCCGCGCGCGAGTACATCAACACGCAGGGGAGTCTTTGGACGGATCGATCGGCGATCAACCACTCCGAGTTGCAGCGTGCCCGGCTTGGCGGCGTGGCATTGACCCGCAATGCGTACGAGCCAGGTCAGGCGATCTCGTGGACGTTTTCAGGCCCGCGCGATGAGGAGCGCGTGGCCGTTCTCGTGCCGGATGCCACGCCGACGCACGTGCGCGTGGTGGCCTGGAACCTCGGTGCCGCGCCGGTGATCGCGCGCATGCGGGGCTGGGACATCGAGCCCGGATCATGGAAGCTGACCCAGGCGACTGGGCCGAACCCTGACGCGCTGCCAGGGGGCGACGCCACCCCGCGAGCGATCGAATGGGAACGGTCCGGCGAACTCGAAGTGAGCCTTGCGCCTGGAGTGGCGACGGTACTGGAGTTCGAACTCGTGAAGAAGGGTGTGCCGTACTGGATGCGTCCCGATCTGGGCATCGGCGAGAAGGACGTCCAGACGTCCGGTCGGCGAATGAGCGTGACCGTTCACAGCCTGGGCGCCGTAACAGCTCCGCCTTCGCGCGTGGTCGTTCGGAATCGCTTCGGTGCCGAACTCGCGCGCGGCCGGGTGCCCGCCATCAAGGCCCCCTCAGACATGAAGCCGATCACCTCCCTCGTGAGCCTGTCCTTGCCTGCCGACGCCAATCTCGATCGCGCAACCGTCACGATCGAGACCGACGCGAGCGTGCCCGAGATCACGCAGATGAACAACCGCGTGCGCCTGCCGCGCCCGCCGCCGGAGCCGGCCGTCAAAGAGCGGCCGCGCTCGGACCCGGCGCTCCGCGCCCCGGCCCTTCCGACGCTCTTCATCGTGGGCGACTCCACCGTGAAGAACCATGGAGCGGGCGACGGATGGGGAGACTTTATCGCGCCGTACTTCGATGAGCGCGGGATCCAGGTGCTCAACTGGGCCATGGGCGGCCGCAGCACCCGCTCCTTCCTCGAAGAGGGCCGGTGGGCCCGGGTCCTCGATCAGATGAAGACGGGCGATTTCGTACTGATCCAATTCGGTCACAACGATCAGAGCGAGATCACCACGGACCGGGGCACGCTCGCAGGTAGCGGCGAGGAGCGCGAGCGGGTCTATGCGGATTCGACCGGACGACCGGTCGTGGTTTCGACCTTCGGCCACTACCTCCGCCAGTACGTTCGGGACGTGCGGGCCAGGGGCGCGACGGTCATCCTCTGCACACCCGTGCCACGCAACTACTGGCTGGAAGACGGGCGGTTCAACAACGTGATGGCCGAGCACGCGGCGCTCGTGCGGAGGATCGCCGGCGAGGAAGGCGTGGGCGTCCTCGATCTCAACGAGACACTCGCGGCCAGTTATACGGCGCTCGGGTCCGTGACAGTGTCGTCGCGCTACTTTACGGCGGGCGACGACACGCACACGAACGGCGCGGGCGCGCAGGCGAGCGCCGAGCAAGTCGCGAAGGGCATTCGGGCGCTGGGCGGCAGTGGCCTCGCGGCGCACTTGAAGACTCACAGCCCAGTGCACCTGTGGAATGGAGGAACGCAGTGAGGATCGACCACCCATGTTCCCGCCCGGCGGCCAGACCGGTTCTCGTGCTGGCCGTCGCAGTCATGATCCTTCTGGGCGCCGGGACGGACCGCGCACAGCAGTCGGGCCGCTCCCAGATTCTCGACGCGATGAAGCGCGCGACGGTCTTCATGGTCGAGAAGGTCAGCACCAAAGGCGGTTATGTCTGGTCCTACCTGCCCGACATGTCGCGGCGCTGGGGGGAACTCGAAGCTCGCGACACGCAGATCTGGATCCAGCCGCCGGGCACGCCGACAATGGGCCACCTGTTTCTCGACGCGTATCACGCCACGGGAGACGAGTACTACTATCAGTGCGCCGAGAAGGTCGCGGGCGCGCTCATCTGGGGCCAGCATCCGGCGGGTGGTTGGAACTACCTGGTGGACTTTGCCGGTGACCGTTCGTTGCGCGACTGGTACGACACGATCGGGCACAACGGCTGGCGGCTCGAAGAGTTCCAGCACTACTGGGGCAACGCGACATTCGACGACGCGGGAACGGCCGAGGCCTCGAAGTTTCTGCTGCGTCTGTATACCGAGAAACGGAATCCAGCCTACAGGCCGGCGCTCGACCGTGCCATACAATTCGTGCTCGACAGCCAGTACCCCATTGGCGCGTGGCCCCAGCGGTATCCGCTCAAGTCGGAATTCGCGCACCATGGCAAGCCGGACTACACTTCCTACCTCACGTTCAATGACGATGTGGCGGCGGAGAATATCGATTTTCTCGTGATGTGTTACCAGGCGCTTGGCGACCCGCGCCTTCTCGATCCGATCATCCGCGGCATGAACGCATTTCTCGTCACCCAGCAGGGACAGCCGCAGCCCGGCTGGGGATTGCAGTACACCCCGGATCTGAAGCCGGTTGGCGCCCGTACCTACGAGCCGGACGCACTTGTCACGCACACGACGGCGCGGAATCTCGAGTTGCTCATTCAGTTCTACAGGCTGACCGGTGAAACGAAGTTCCTGGCGCGCATCCCTGAGGCGATTGACTGGCTCGAGCGTCTGACCCTGCCGCCAGGCGTGGCGCCGCAGGGCCGCACGCATCCGACCTTCATCGAGATCGGCACGAACAAGCCGCTCTTCGTGCACCGCGAGGGATCGAACATCGAGAACGGCCGGTACTATGTGGACGGCAACTCGGCGAACACGCTCGCGCACTACAGCTCGTTCCGGCGCATCGACATCGCGGGACTGAGGACGCAGTACGCCGCAGCGAGGAAGCTCCCGCCCGCGGAGGCGACCAAGGACTCGCCTCTCCGCCCTGGTGCAGGGCTGCGCCCGCTGGCGAGATACTTCGCTGTAGACCAGCGCACGAGCGCGACGCCGGAGTCAGTTATCACGAGCCTGAACGCCGAGGGCTACTGGCTGGTTCCGCTGGGGACAAACAGTCACCCGTATCGGGGTAGAGGGTCCACGACCGCGGCCCCGGGCGACTTTTCCAGGACACACGTCGGGGACGAAACCGACACTTCGCCATTTCCCGACGACAAGATCGTGGGGATCTCGACAGCCGCGTACGTGCGAAACATGAGCGTACTCATTCGCTCGCTGAACGGCGCGAAGTGAAGGACATGGGGGGAATCGCGCGTCGCATGGCATGGGCCGCAATCACTGCAATGTGGCTCGGATGGGGCGGGGCAGTGTGCCCCATGGCGCAGGTTGGGAGGCTTCATATGAAGAGCGCTCCTGTCGTCTGGTCTGTTGACAGTCTCGTGACGATCGGCGGTCAGCGGGTCACCGTGGTCGGCTCGCCTCGAGTGGTCGAGACGCCCGATGGCAAGGCCATCGAGTTCAACGGCGCGAGCGACGGCGTGGTCGTGGAGAACAACCCGCTGGCTGGCCTCGAACGCTTCACGATCGAAGTGGTCTTCTCGCCCGCGGCGGACGGCGGCGACGAGCAGCGCTTCGTTCATATTGAAGAGACGGGCACCGGCAACCGAGCCCTGATCGAGCTGCGACTGCTTCCTGGCGCGGTGTGGTGTCTCGACTCGTTCCTTCGCCACGATGACGCATCGCTCACACTTATTGATCGCGCGATGACCCATCGGTCTGCCAGTTGGCACGCTGCCGCGCTGAGCTTCGATGGGCAGACCATGGCCCACTACGTGGACCGAGTCCGCCAGGGCTCTGGCGCCGTCGCATTCAAACCCCTCGGCCCCGGGCGCACGTCAGTTGGAGTTCGCCAGAATCTCGTGTCATGGTTCAAGGGCCGAATCCGCCTCATACGTATCACACCGGCTGCTCTCCCACCCGAAGAGCTCCTCAGGGCCTCTCGGTGATCGCACGGATGGCTGCAGCCGTAAGCGGACGGATCGTGGCGCGACGCGTGCTGACCGCGCTTGCGCTGGTGGCGGTCTCGAGCTCGCTTCTCGTTCGTGGCGTTGCTCAGTCGCCGCCCGCGACGCTGCTCCAACGGCCATCAGCTGAACAGACCTGGGCGCGTGGTGTCGAGGGGCAACGCAAGGCGGATCTCGGCAACGGCACGTTTCTCAACCCGATCGTGGCGGGAGATCATCCAGATCCGTCGATCCTGAAGGACGGCAGCGACTACTACATGACGTTCTCGTCGTTCGATGCCTACCCGGGTCTGGTCATTTGGCACTCACGCGACCTCGTGAACTGGAAGCCGATCGGTCCGGCCCTCTTCACCAACGTCGGTTCGGTCTGGGCGCCAGACCTGGTGAAGCACAAGAACCGCTACTACATCTACTTCCCCGGCGTCGGGCCCTACCGGTCGAACTACGTGGTCTGGGCCGACGATATCCGCGGACCCTGGAGCAAGCCGATCGACCTCAGGATCGGGCGCATCGACCCCGGGCACGCGGTCGGTCCCGACGGCAAGCGTTATCTATTCCTGAGCGCAGGATATCTCGCGCCGCTCGCCGACGATGGGCTGTCGGTGACGGGAGAGGCGAAGAAGATCTATGACGGCTGGAAGTACCCCGAAGACTGGGTGGTCGAGGGGTTTTCGCAAGAGGGCCCCAAGATCATCAAGAAGGGCGACTACTACCACATGGTGCTCGCCGAGGGCGGCACGGCCGGACCCCCGACGGGCCACATGATCGTCTCCGCCCGTTCGAAGTCGATCGACGGCCCCTGGGAGAACTCGCCGTTCAACCCGATCATCCGGACACAGTCCGCGACCGAGCGCTGGTGGTCCAAGGGGCACGGCACGCTGGTCGAAGCCCCGGACGGACGCTGGTACATCGTGTATCACGCGTACGAAAACGGGTTCTACACCCTCGGCCGGCAAACGCTGCTCGAGCCGATCGAGTGGACCGACGACGGCTGGTTCCGCACGCTCGGGTTCGACGCCTCGAAACCGATCGCGAAGCCTGCCGGTTCAGCCGGCCCGCATGGCTTCGCCTTCACCGACGACTTCTCGACGGACCGGATGGGAGTGCAATGGAGCTTCTATAAGGGGACCGACACGGATCGGCAGCGCTACCGGTACGAAAATGACAGCCTGGTGCTGAAGGCGAAGGGCAAGTCACCGGCGGATTGCTCGCCGCTGTCGTTCGTCACCGGCGACCATGCCTACGAGATCGAGGTCGAGATCGACATTGACCAGGAGGCGACGGCCGGGCTGCTCCTGTTCTACAGCAGCCGCCTGTACGCGGGCCTCGGATTCTCGGCCAAGAACTTCTTCATGCACAGCTACGGGCTTGATCGCCAGCAGGGGAAGCCGTCCCACATAGGACGCCACCTCTTCATCCGTCTCCGCAACGACCGCCACATCGTGACGATGCAGTTCAGCGTCGACGGGCAGCGGTGGGAACGCTACGACCGCGGGATGGAACTGTCGGGGTACCACCACAACGTCGCGTACGAGTTTCTGAGCCTGCGGCCCGCGATCTACGCGGCGGGCTCGGGCGAGGTGCGGTTCCGCAACTTCAAGTACCGCGCCCTGCCCTAGGTTTCTCCACCTGTCGGGACTGCACGGGTCGAGTCTACCGCTGGATCACGACGCTCGACGAGTGCGACTTCAGCCAAGCCCGGCACCGGAATTCCTGAACGTTAGTATACTATCTGGACATCTGCTAAAATCGTACTTCACCGTATTCATAGATATCCGATCACATGACTGCCTCCGCCCCTTTCACCATCGACCAGGTTGTCGTGGGCCGAAGCGCCCGCATGCGGGCGGTGTTCGATTTCGTGCGCGTCATCGCCGACAGCGACAGCAGCGTGCTGGTGACCGGCGAGACCGGCACCGGCAAGGAAATGGTCGCGAACTTGATCCACCAGTCGAGTTCGCGGCGCCACAGGCCGTTTGTGCCGGTCAGTTGCGCGATCCTCTCGGAAACGCTCATCGAGTCGGAGTTGTTCGGACACGAACGCGGGGCATTCACCGGCGCGATCAAGGATCGGCCGGGTCGATTCGAACTGGCGCAGGGCGGGACGATCTTCCTCGACGACATCGACGATGTGCCCATGTCGATGCAGGTCAAACTGCTGCGCGTGCTCCAGAATCGGACCATCGAGCGGCTGGGCGGATCCAGGACGATCCCGATCGACGTTCGCGTGATCACGGGCAGCAAGCGCGATCTCAAGCAGCTGGTGGGCGACGGGAAGTTTCGCGACGACCTCTTCTATCGCCTGAACGTGATCCCGATCAATCTGCCGCCGTTGCGCGAACGTCGCGAAGACATCCCCATCCTGATGGACCACTTCATCAAGCGGTACTTCAGGGAGCGGAGCGAAGAAGCGCGGGCGGTTGCGCCGGCCGTTCATCTGGCGTTCATGCGGTACCCGTGGCCCGGTAACGTGCGCGAACTCGAGAACGCCTGCGAACGGATTGCCCAGACGTGCACCTGCGACACCGTCCGGGTCGGATGCGTGCCGGTGAGCGTTCTGTTCCACAAGTATGCCGAGGATCACGAACCCATCGTCGAGACCCACACGCTTCCGTCCTCGATCTCACTCGACGATCGGTTGAAAGAGGTGGAGTCGAATCTGATCAGCTGGGCGTTGAAGGTCAGCAGCGGGAACAAGTCGAAGGCCGCCGAACTTCTCAATATCAAACGGTCGACGCTGGGTGATCGGATCAAGAAGCTCGGTCTCGGCCACCTCGAAGCGGCTGACTGACGACCGCGCGCCGATCACCTCCGACCGCGCCGAGATTTCGCAAGAAACCCCGACCAAATCGCTACCCACAAACTGGCAAGCCCTTCGATTCCCCTGAAAAACGTGCGTTTTCAGAGCTGGCACCCGGGTTGCTGCACACCCCTTCATGGAGTCGGGTTTGGATTTCGCGCGGACCCGCGCCGCCGCTCCCTTGCAGTTCCGGGTCCTGGGCCCGGACTCGGGCGGACCCCCACAATCCGACCTGCGTCGATTGTTCAGGGGGCAGAGGATGACGGCGGCCCGCCGTTCCAGGCTCGGTCAGTCTGGCCGCATCCTCGCGATGTGCGGGACCCGCGTGGCAGGCCTGGCGGCGTACGAGCGGTCGGAGCGTGAACTGCGGGTGACGGAATTGGGTCTCGATCGCGACTCGATCTGCGGCACCGACGAGGTTGCGGCTGGTCTCCTGGACGCCCTCGAGCTGGCGTGTATGGCCAGCGGCGCACGCCGGCTGGTGCTGCTGCCGCGGGCGACCCTCGCCGACGCGGTGCTTCGCCGACGTGGCTACGCCTCGGTCGCAAAAGGGCCAGACGGCAGCTGGTTCGAAAAGAAATTCACCTGAGAGACGATCTACGCCCGCTCCGCGGCTCGCGCGGGATCGCCCGCCGGCGCGATCACATCTGGAATCCCGAACACCTCGCACGTCAATCCCGCCAGGCGAACCCGCTGGACAATCTCCTTCAGCCGGGCCGCAGGGACGGCTTGCAGGTACGGAAAGGCGGGTGCCCGATCCAGGGTGTAGACGTGGACGGCTCGCGGCTTGATCCGCTGGAGCGCCACAACCCAGTTGATGACGGCCAGATCGCTCGTGTTGTCGAGACGACCGGAACGGTCCTTGACGAACATGCCCTGGATGACGATGTCCTTCATCTTGCAGAGACCGTCGAGGATCTGATCAAACGGCACCGGCGTGCCGTTGATCTTCCGCAGCGTCGCGGCGTCGCCCGCGTCGAGCTTCATGTAGCGCTCGTCCAGATCGGCGAGGGCCTGTCGAACGTCCTGGCGGTCCAGCGTGCTGGAATTTGACAGGATCGCCAGCGGGACTTTCGGTGCGAGGTCGTGCCGAATCTTCCGCAGTGCCGCAACCACTTGCTTAAATTCCGGGTGCATGGTCGGTTCGCCGTGTCCCGCCAGCGTAATGCGGTCGATCCGATCGCCGTGCGCCGCACACGCCCGCAGGGCTCCGGCGACAGCCTTGGCGACCACCGACGAGGTCGGCCAGTTCGCGAGGGCCGACTGGGTTGATGTACGGGCCATCTCCGACCAGCCGTACTGGCAGTAGGCGCAGTTGAACGAGCACAGCTTGACATGGGCCGGCGTCAGATTGACGCCAAGCGACCGCCCGAGACGCCGCGATTTGACTGCTCTCGTGGAGGGCCATCAGCGCCGAGTTCGATCCGTTCCGCTTGATGACGGGCGCCGCCGCCGGTCTGGCGGAGCGGGTTCTGGGTGCCGGTACCGTGCGCGGAGCCGGGCGCGGCGCGCCGATGGACGGCGACTGGGGCTTTGACTTCTTCAAGGGAACCTCCGACCGTCCGGGGTCTGCCGACACGCGCCGCCGGCGCACCCGGAACCGTGCGGGGAATCCGTCTGCCGCTTGCAGGACGGGGTGGAGCTGGTCCTCCGATAGGGGAACCTCCTCCATTATGGCACGATCAGGTCAAACGCAGTGCGTCCAGGGCGGCCTTGTCGAGATACAGACTGTGGGAACATCTGGTAAAATTCGTCCGTCATTCCAGTAGATGCCCTCCCGGCTCGATTCGGTCATCACATTCGCCCCCGATTGGACAACCCTCGCATGCGTCGATTCTTACTACTTCGGATCCCAACAGCGGCGTCGATACGCAGGATGGCCTCCCCGGTCGTGCTCCGAATCCCAGCAGCGGCGTCGATACGCAGGATGGCCGCACACCTCGTTCGTCTCGCAGGCGCCACGATCCTTGTCTGCGGGACCGCGATCGCGGCAGAGCGTCCTGCGCTCCAGATTCCACGCGTCAGCGAACCGCCTGTGCTCGACAGGTATCTCGATGGCAGCGTGACCCCGCCGGGGTTCAAGGTCACCGGATTCCAGCAGCGCGAGCCCGGTGACGGCGTGCCAGTGTCACAACCGACCGAGGCCTATGTCTCGTACGACTCGCAGTATTTCTACGTCGTCTTCATCTGCCACGACGAGCCCGGCAAGGTGCGCGCGAACCTGACAAAACGTGAAGCGATCACGGGGGACGACACGGTCGGCCTGATCCTAGACACCTACAACGACGGCCGCCGTGAGTACTTGTTCCTGGCCAATCCGCTTGGGATTCAGCTGGATGGCGTCACCGGCGAAGGGCAGGACGACGACTACAGTTACGACACGCTGTGGAAGTCCGAGGGGCGGCTGACCAAGGATGGTTACGCCGTGCTGATGGCGGTACCGTTCAAGAGCCTCCGATTCAGCAATGCCCACGCGCAGACGTGGGGTTTCGCGCTCGGCCGGATCATTACGCGCACCAACGAGACCGCCTTCTGGCCGTACGTGACGCGCCGCATCGCCGGGTTCGGCCAGCAGATGGCCGTGATGAGCGGCATCGAGGGTGTGTCTCGCGGGCGCAATCTCCAGGCCATCCCGTACGGGAGCTTTGCTTCGGCACGGATACTCGAAGATGCTGGCAACCGCGTGACCGAGACGACCGGGCGCGTGGGGTTGGACGCGAAGGCCGTCGTCAAGGACGCTGTGACGGTCGACCTGACGGTCAAGCCCGACTTCAGTCAGATCGAGTCGGACGAACCCCAAGTGACGGTCAACCAGCGGTTCGAAGTGTTCTTTCCGGAGAAGCGCCCGTTCTTCATCGAAAACGCCAACTACTTCCAGACGCCGCAAGAGCTGTTCTTCTCGAGGCGGATCGCCGACCCAGGCGTCGGGGCACGGGTCACGGGCAAGATCGCCGGGTGGGCGTTTGCCGGGCTGGTGGTCAATGATCAACGGCCTGGGCACGCCATCGACGCGGGGCTGCCGGGGCACGATCGCCAGACGGCCGCCGGGGTGTTCCGTGTCCAGCGCGAATTCGCCCGGCAATCGTCGCTTGGCGCCATCTTTACGGACCGCGAATTCGCTTCGGCTTCCAACCGGGTGTTCGGCGTGGACGGACGCTGGAAGATTGACGACAACTGGTCGTTGACCGGGCAATGGGTCGGCAGCCGGACGACCGACGCGCAGGGCGTGGCGGCCAGCGGCTCTACTGTCTTTGCGGAACTGCAGCGCGGAGGACGGAGCTTCGAGTTCAGCACGAAGTACACCGCGCGCAGCCCGGAGTTCAGGTCCGACCTGGGGTACATTCCGCGCGTCGACATGCGTGAACTGGAACAGGAGATCGGCTACACCTGGCACCCGAAGGACAGCCGCGTGCTTCGGGTGGGCACCAGTCTCGAGGCCAGCGCCGTGTGGGATCACGCCGGTCAGCTCCAGGACTGGCTCATCGACCCCGGCTTCGAACTGGAGTTGCCCGGCCAGACGGAACTGTTTGCCGGATTGAACCAGGCCTTCGAGCGGTTCGAGGGCGTAGACTTCCGCCGCCATTCCTTCTTCACGCACGTTTCCACCCAGTGGATGTCGTGGCTCAACCTGAACGGCGAGTACTCGTTCGGCACAGCCATCAACTACTACCCGGCAGCGGGGTTCCAACCGTTCCTGGGTCGGGAGCAGAGCGCCGAGATTGGCGTCACGCTGAAGCCGTCGTCCCAGTTGCGGCTGGATCAGACGTACCTCTATTCCAAGCTGGCGACGCGAGGCGACGCGTCCGGCTGCGGCTGCACAGCGCCGACGACCGGCGACATCTTCTCGGATCACATCGTGCGCAGCCGGTTGAATTACCAGTTCACGCGGGCGTTGTCGGCCCGTGCGATCGTCGACTACGAAGTGGTGCGCCCCAACCCCCTCCTCGTGGATCTTGAGCACGAACGGCGGTTCAACGTCGACCTGCTGTTCACGTACCTCGTCAATCCCTGGACGGCGGTGTATGTGGGGTACACCGACGCCTACGAGAACTGGCTCGCCCCGGGTCTGGTGCAGCGCCCGGTGACCCGAGGCGATGCGCCTTTGACATCGGTCGGGCGGCAGGTGTTCGTGAAGATGAGTTATCTGTTGCGGTACTGAGCGCGTCGAATCCTGGTAGATAATGGGACCATCATGCCGCTCAACGCCTGCGAGCTCGAAATCGACCTGTTCTGCCGTGGGATGCGCATCCCCGACGATGTCTCGCTCGAGGGCGCCCGCGGCATCTCCCGCACGCGCGCCGGTCTAGGCTCGGGTCTTGAGATCATCATCCCGACGCGAACATGGCTGAAGCCAGAGGTCTGGGCCAATGTGCCGGTCGTGGAATCGTTCGCGAAGGCGTCGCCCTATGTACTGGGCGGTTCGCCCGCGGGCGGTTACCAGTTGACCAACGACGACACCGGCGACTGCTACCCGATTCGGATCCCCCGCGAACCTGAGTGGTACTCGCGCGAGACGTCGCGGTCGATCCCGATGAACCACATTGGCGTGCTGCAGGGGACCTACCTCGGCATCTACGTCAACATGGTCTGCACGTTCTGGAACTACAATCCGCCGCTCAACTGCCGGTTCTGCACGACAGGCCAGAACGTGGGCGAGAGCGAGGCGGCCGACAAGGCCGTCGGCGACGTGGTCGAGACGTGCCGCGCGGCGCGCGACGAGTCGAACGTGTCGTTCGTGCACTTCAACGGAGGTTTCCAGGGCACCAGAGGAATTGAGTTCACGGAGCCGTACATCACAGCGATCAAGAACGACGTCGGCATGCTGGTCGGCGTCCAACTCGCACCCGAACGCGATTTCGCCCGCTACGACCGGCTGATTGATCTGGGCGTCGATCATCTCTCGTTCTGCGTCGAGTTCTGGGACGCCAAGTGGTTTGGAGAGATCTGCCCCGGCAAGGAGAAAATGCTCGGGCAGAAGCTGTTCTTCGACGCGATGGCTCATTGTGCCAAACGTATGCCGCGCGGCGCGGTGTCGGGCGAGATCATCGCGGGTCTCGAGCCCATCGAGAACACCTTCAAGGCCATCGATTTCATCGCCGATATGGGCGCGTTCCCGACGGTCTGCGTGTTTCGCCCGACGCTCGGGGCCGACATGCAGGACTGGCCGCCTCCTTCGTTCGACGACATGCGTCGCGTGATGGAGCGCGTGTACGAAGCGTGCCGGCGAAACTGGATTCCCATTGGAGCGGCTCCCAACATCGAGGTCAGCCTCGTCGTGAATCCGGACGATGCGGCCATGCTGGCGCCACGGAACACGGGATTCTGGGTGTACGAGGCGTACCGGCGGACCGCAAGGGTCGTGGCCGCACCGCTCTTCGCGTGGAGACGTCGGCCGCGACGACGAGATTCCGGCGTGAGCGGCGGAACAACGGCACATCGCTCGTCGTGAATGTGAGGCCCGGCGCAACATCATCTCAATGATCTGGACGTACTGGCACCACGGCCGCGACTTGGCATCGAGCTTGCGTTGAGCGACTGCAGGTGACGGATACCTGCATGATTGATCGTGAGAAAGTACTGACGGTTCTCCAGAAGCGCTTCCCGGGTTCGGCGCCCGATCAGCTGGCCGCCGCAGTCAACGCCATCGTCGGGCTCGAAGACGACTGGGTGGACGTGACGTCGCGAGAGGCCGAACTGGGTTATCACTTCTCGGTCCAGTGCGGTGAGATTTGCTTCCTCGCCGACCAGATCCAACAAGGTTCCCAGTTCCGCCTCTTCATGAAGAAGGCGAATGGCAGGTAGGGGGACCTACCGGGATTCCGTCGGGGACCTGACCAGTACGGCCAGATTCTGACGGGGCGGCGCTAGCAAGCGGCTGGGAATCGGGCAAATCGGCCGATTCACTAGTTGGTATCAGTTTTGCAGTTCAATTGACCGTATGGATCAAATTACCGCGGGTCTTGGCCCGTGGTGTAGGTAACGAGGCTGTGAAGACAACCCACACGTCGCTCGGGAGGCCCGCGCATAGGATTCCTCTCATACCCACCGCGGTCGACCAGCCCATAAAACGGTCGATCGTGACTATCCTCTTTACATCTTCCTTCCAGACTCTTTTTCCACAGGGCGAGTCTTCTGAGCGGCGGATGGGTTGTTCAAGATAGAATCGGACCCCGGCAGGTGGGTGGTGAGCCGGGGTGGGTGTCTCCCTCAGTCCTTCGATTCATACGTTCGGCGCCGAACTTCTTCCCTCAGGACCGAGTGCTGAGCGAGAACCTTGACCGAGTGGCCGACGAGGACACGCAGCCGCCATGGCGAGTCGAAGCACTCGGGCGGCGTGAAGGAGTTCAGGTGAAGACCGAGCGCATGCCGTGGACGTGCCGGTGGAGCGAGTTCCGTCCTGCCATGCCGGCACCCATGTGGATGGATGCTTGGATGGCGCAGTGGGCCTGCCTGGTTGAGCACAAACGCGACGTGTCGACGGCGTTGGATCGCTGCGAGGAATGTCCGAAGTGGGAATCGCGGAATGCGCGGGTGGAGAAGCCGCCGCGCGAACGCGAACACCGGCCGTGAGCGGCCTCCGGGCTCGCTCTCTTGTTTCATTCAGGATCATCTCATTATTCTTCATCGACGTCGCGCGTGGCCGCCGGGGAGCCAGTCGCGCCGGTCAGGCAACTATGACGCGTGCACTCATACGACTGCTGGTCTGCATCACAGTGATTGTCGGGTCGGCGGGCGCAGCCGCGGCTGATCAAGCGGCCCGGGCCACCGCGGCGCCGAAACCTCCTGCCAACGACGACTGTCTGGCGTGTCACGGCGATGCCTCCGCTGTCGGTGCCAACGGAAGATCGGTGTTCGTAAAGGCGACGGAGTTCGCCGCATCCATCCACGGGTCCGGCGGTGTCGCGTGTGTGGATTGTCACGCGGACCTCGCCAGGAGCGCGGAGTTTCCGCACGCCGAGAAGCTGAAGCCAGTCCGGTGCGCCGGTTGCCACGACAAGGCCGTCGCGGCGTACGAAACCAGTGTCCATGCGCAGGCGAGGCGATCGGGGAAGAACCTGACGGCGGCGACGTGCATCGATTGTCATGGCACCCACGACATCAAGCCGTCGACCGATCCGGAATCGCGGACCCACCATTCGAAGCTGCTCGACACGTGCGGCCGGTGCCACGGCGACGAAGCGATCATCAAGCGCGGCAACATCCAGATTGGCAATGTGGTGGAGTTGTTCAGGGACAGCATCCACGGCAGGGCGCTGACGCGCAGCGGGCTGACGGTCGCGCCGACCTGTTCGGACTGTCACGGAAGCCACGATATCCGCCGGAAGAGCGATGCGGCCAGCAGCGTGTACCGGCGGACCGTGCCGTTGACGTGCGGCAAGTGCCATGAAGGGATTGTGCGGGACTACTGGACGAGCATTCATGGGGTGCAGGTGGCGAAGGGAAGTCCGCTGGCACCGGTCTGTTCGAGCTGCCACACCGCGCACGAGATCTCGCGAGCCGACGTCGAGGGGTGGAAGGTCGCGGTGATCAAGGAATGCGGCACGTGTCACGAGGAGTCGATCAAGACCTATCGTGACACCTTCCACGGGCAGGTGACCGCCCTTGGCTACTCGCGAGTCGCCTCCTGCGCCGATTGCCACGGCTCCCACACGATCGTGCCGAAGGCGGACAAGCGGTCCATGGTCAACGATGCCAACCGGGTCAACACCTGCAAGAAGTGTCATGCCGGCGCGACCGAGAGTTTTGCGCAGTACGACCCGCACGGCGACTCGTCGAATCGTGCGCGCAATCCGCTGTTGTTCTACACGTCGCAGTTCATGAAGATGCTGCTGCTGGGGGTGTTCGCCTTCTTCGGCATTCATACCTTGTTGTGGCTTGGCCGGGGGATGCAGCTGAAGGCGGCGGCGAGGCTCCGCGGACAGGGCAAGGACGACTCCACGGAGGACGGGCGATGAGCGGCAGCACACCTGCGAACGCGCCGATGACGGTGACGCACTACCGGCGATTTGAGCGAACTGATCGCCTGCTGCACGGCTTCCTGATGTTCAGCTTCCTGGGGCTGGCGTTTACCGGCATGCCGCTGCTGTTCAGCCACGAGACCTGGGCGGCGAGTCTGGCCCGGATCTTCGGCGGGTTCAGCGCCGCGGGCAACATCCACCGCTTCTGCGCGATGATGATGATTACCGTGTTTGTGATCCATCTCAGCCGCATCGCCCAGCGCCTGTTCATCCGGAAGGACCTGGCGATGCTGTGGGGCCCGGCGTCGATGGTGCCGCAGCCGCGCGACTTCTTCGAACTGATCGCCCACCTCCGGTGGTTTGTCGGGCTCGGAAGGCAGCCGCGATTCGACCATTTCACCTACTGGGAAAAGTTCGACTACTGGGCCGTGTTCTGGGGCATGGGGATCATTGGCGGGTCGGGTCTCGTGTTGTGGTTCCCCGAGACGTTTGCGCACGTGCTGCCGGGGTGGTTGTTCAATATCGCGATGGTCGTCCACGGCGAGGAAGCGCTGCTGGCGGTGGGCTTCATCTTTACGATTCACTTCTTCAATGGTCATCTCCGGCCGGAGAAGTTCCCGATGGATTCCGTGATCTTCACGGGGCGGGTGACCGTCAACGAGATGCTCGAAGAGCGCCAGGACGAATACGAACGTCTCGTCATCAGCGGGCGCATTGACGAGCTGGCGTCGGCGGCGGCGCCACAGTGGATCTATACCCTTGGCCGATCGGTCGGAGCCGTGGCCGTCACGTTCGGCTTGATCATGGTCGGATTGATTCTGTTTGCGCTTCTGACAAAGTAGGCACGATGGCGACGCGCTCCCGGTTTTCACTGCTCCGCAATGCGATCACGATCTTCGGCGTGGCGCTGACCACGTCGAGTGCGCTGCTGTTCCTGACGTTCTTTGCGCTCGACGTCTTCGGATTCCATAGCAATCCCTACATGGGCCTGCTGTTCTTCCTGATTCTGCCGACCTTCTTCATCCTCGGCCTGATCCTGATTCCGATTGGCATGTGGCTGGAGCATCGCCGCCGGTCTGAAGGCAGGGCGTCATGGATGCCGAGCTGGCCGCGCATCGACTTCAACGACCCGTACCAGCGCCGGGTCGGCGCGATCGTGCTGGCGTGCACAGTCGCCAACGTCCTGATCGTGTCGGTGGCCGCGTACCGTGGCATCGAGTACATGGACTCGGTCCAGTTCTGCGGACAGTTGTGCCACGAGGTGATGCAGCCCGAATTCGCCGGCTACCAGGCGGGGCCCCATTCGCGTGTCGCCTGCATCCAGTGTCATATCGGTCCCGGGGCGCCATGGTTCGTCCAGGCGAAGCTCTCGGGTTTGCGGCAGGTCTACGCCGTGACGTTCAATACGCACTCGCGGCCGATTCCCTCACCCGTCACCAATCTCCGGCCCGCCCGCGACAGCTGCGAGCAGTGCCACTGGCCGGAGAAGTTCCACGGCGACAAGATCAAGACGATTCGCGAGTACGCCAACGACCAGGCCAGTACCGAGTCGGTGACGACGCTGCAGCTGCACATCGGCGGCGTCAGCGTCGCCAAGAACACCGCTTCCGGAATCCACTGGCACGTCGGCGCGATGAACACGATCCAGTACGTTGCCAGCGACGAGAAGCGACAGGTGATCCCGTACGTCAAGCTCGACGACGGCCGGGGAAACGTCTCAGTGTTTCGGTCGGACGGTGTGGCCGGAGACACCCCGCCCGCCGGCGAACTGCGGACCCTCGACTGCGTCGATTGCCACAATCGCCCCTCGCACACGTTCGCGTTGTCAGCCGAGCGGGCCGTGGATGACGCCATCGCCGACGGCGCGATCGATCGGAGTCTTCCCTTCATCCGGCGCGAAGCCGTGAAGGCCTTGACGGCCAGCTATCCGACGTCGGGTGCGGCGCTGCCCGGCATGGCGTCGGCGATCGACAAGTTCTACCGGGAGAGCTATCCGGCTGCGCCGAAATCGGCTGTCCAGCAGGCGACCGCGACGGTCCAATCCCTCTACCAGCGGAACATCTTTCCGACCATGAAAGTGGGCTGGGGATCGTACGCGAACAACATCGGACACGCGGCGTTCCCGGGGTGTTTCCGGTGTCACGACGATAGCCACAAGTCGAAGTCCGGCAAGGCGATACCTCAGGATTGTTCACTCTGCCACACTCAGCTCTCGTAGCCCCCCAGAGGGTCAGTCGGCGGCGGTTTCAATCCAAATGATTGGACCGCCTTGCCGCTCGTTCGCCGAGAATCCGCCGGCGATGACGTTGAATCGTAAGCAGCGCGGCGGCTCGAAGGTGTATGAGTGAATATTCATTGATTATTTGAACGTTGATTCACGAAACGTCTAGATAATCCCCCTTTCATATTCGGCATCATTGTTGCATCTTTGCAATCGGGTCTCGACTAATGGCTGTCGGTTGCCCCCTAATTTCGATCAAGCCGCAGTCTCCCGGAATCGCGCCAGACTGGCGATGGCGTGACCATCTGAAGCGGGGGAGCGATGGCTGACGGGAGACCTCGTTCGGTTCACTTCCTTAAGGAGCACGCTATGCATTCTCTCTGCAAGACCCTCATCCGCGGGGTTGTGCTAGCCGGGTTCGTGGTGGCCTGGCTGGCGACACCGGGGACGGCCTCGGCCGCGACGTCGCCGCAGGCGGCCGCCAAAGCGCCGGCCGCGCACGCGACCGGCGAGTTTGCCGGCAAGGACACCTGCCTGGGTTGCCACGAGGACAAGGGAAGCGCGTTGAAGGACGGCCCCCATGCCCGCGTTTTCAATCCGAAGTCGCCGATCTCGGCCCAGGGCTGCGAGAGCTGCCACGGCGCCGGGAAGGAACATGCCGCCGCGGGTGGTGATACGACGAAGATCATCGCGATTGGCAAGCTGTCGGGGCAGCGGGCAAGTGAAATCTGCACGACCTGCCACGACCGGACCAAGCACGCCCTGTGGGGCGGCAGCCAGCACGATCAGCGCAATGTGGGCTGCACGAGCTGTCACAGTGTGCACGCGGCCAAAGGGCCCAAGCAGTTGAAGGCGGCAACCGAGATTGCGCTTTGCGGGAACTGCCACAAGAACATCACCAACAAGCAGAACCGCTTCAACCACATGCCGGTTCGCGAAGGCAAGCTGAGCTGCTCGTCGTGCCACAACGTGCACGGCAGCGCCAACGTCAAGCTGCTCAAGACCGGCACGACGGTCAACGAGGCCTGCACGAGCTGCCACTCCGAGAAGCGCGGCCCGTTCCTGTGGGAGCACATGCCGGTCGTGGAGAACTGCACGACCTGCCACGATCCGCACGGCACGAACAACGACCGCATGCTGGTGGCCAAGCAGCCGTTCCTCTGCCAGCGCTGCCACGTCACCT
This sequence comes from Acidobacteriota bacterium, assembly GCA_026393755.1. Lineage (NCBI taxonomy): Bacteria > Pseudomonadati > Acidobacteriota > Acidobacteriota bacterium. Next base: position 77,237 of record JAPKZO010000023.1, on the reverse strand, counting down.
CGCGCCATCCTCCAACGATCTATGACAACCTCACGCTCAAGACGTCCGGCAACGCCAACAAGATCTACGGACGTGCCTGCGCGGCGTGTCACCAGATGCTTCATGGATCCAACGCGCCAACCGGCAAGGCGTTCTTGCGGTAACGAAGGAGGAATGCAATGCGCAACAGAGTGATGACAGTGACTGCGGCGCTCTTGCTGGCCTCCGCAACCCTTGCGATGGCCCAGACAGAGCAGAAGAAGACCCCGCCGGCGGCGCCGGCAACAACGGAAGACACGGTGTCGCTCGGAACCATTGATTTCGGCGTCCGTGGCATTTCGGTGACCGGCGACAAGGCCCGCTTCATGCGGTATCAGGATCTGCGTAACGGTGCGAATATCAACCTCGCGCTCGGCAAGCAGACCAGCACCCACGAGTTCAGCCTGAACGGCTCGAATCTGGGCTACAAAGACGAGAACATCAACGCCAGCTTCGTCAACAAGATGGTGAACGTGACGGCGTTCTTTGATCAGTTGCCGCTCAACTACGGTCTCGACGGGATGACCAGGACCCCGTGGGTCGAGTCATCCAAGGGCGTGTGGACCCTCGACGCGGCGGCCCGGGCCGCGGTTGAAGCCAAGACCGCAACTGGCGTGCTGTGCGCGCCAGGCCTGGCGGCTACCGCGACCTGCAACGTCAGCACGGCAGCGGCGGTGCTCGGCTATCCGTCGATCTACCGGAACCTGGCGAAGCCGTTCGACATCACGGCGCAACGCGACACCTTCGGCTTTGGTGTGGGCATCGCGGCGGCGAAAGATGTCGACGTCGACGTCACGTTCCAGAGCGCCAAGAAGAGCGGCAACCAGCCGTACGGCATGTCGTTCGCCTTCAACAATGCGAACGAACTCCCAATGAGCCTGGACAACCGGACCAACGACTACGGGTTCGGCGTCTCCTGGGGCGGTGCCCACGGCATGGTGCGTCTCGCCTACGACCGCTCGGTGTTCACGCAGAACATCGCGTCGGTCACCTGGGACAACCCGATCCGTGCGACCGACTGGAACGACGGCCAGGCGATTGACGGGGTCAACGGCCCCTGGGACCCGAGCGCCTACAGCAACGGCAACGGGCCAGCCAGAGGCCGCATCGCGATGGCGCCCAGCAACACGCTGGATATGATGAGTGCCACGGCCGTGGCCCATCACTTGCCGGCCCACAGCACGTTCAACGCGAGCGTGTCGTTCGGCAGTTCGAAGCAGAACGATGCGTTCATTCCGTGGACGATTAACCCCGTGATCGCCAACAGCGCGACCTACGCCTGGTTCCCGGGTCTCGCGTCGCTCCCGCGCAGTTCGGCGCAAGCGCAGATGGACATCATCAACGCGGTGTTCAACTTCACCTCGCGGCCGGCGCCGTGGGCGGGCGTGACCGCGCGCTATCGCTACAGCGATCGGAAGGACCGGATGCCGCAGTTCGTGTCGGACAGCACGGTCCGGTTCGACGGCGTGCCCGAGGGCGGGATTGCGACCCCCCTGTTGTATGAGACCGAAGCGTTGAACGCCACCCGCACCAGCTTGAACGTGGATGCGACGTTCACGCCGATTCCCTTCACCGCGATTCGCTTTGGCATGGGTAACGAGAAGTACGAGCACTCGGCGCGGGCGTTCGCGGTCTTGAACGAGACGACCATCCGGTCGTCAATCGATACGGTCGGCAACCAGTACGTACAGGTGCGGGCGATCTTCGAACGCAGCCGCAGGGTCGGCGAGGGCTTCGATGAGGCTGCCATACCGGATGGTGGCGGTCAGCCGGCGTCACGCTGGTACGACGATGCCGACCGGACGCGGGATCGCGGCACGCTGCTGCTGACTATTTCGCCGCTGGCGTATCTCGATATCACCGGATCGTACGCGTCTGGCAACGACAAGTACGACGAAGCGGAACAGGCGTTCGGGCTGCTCAGCAACAAGAACACCTCGACGAATGCGGGGATCACCGTGACGCCGAACAGCCAGGTGGCTTTCGGGGCCAATTACGGACAGGACACGTTCAACTCGTTGCAGCGGTCGCGCACGGCAAACCCGTTCTCCGGCGTGGCCGGCGCGTATGAGAGCTGGAACGACCCGAACCGTGAATGGTCGCTGGCCACTGACGAGAAGGTCAAGAACTTCGACCTGTTCCTCGATCTCTTCAAACTCATTCCGAACGCGGATCTCCGATTCGCCTACACCTATAGCGATTCGAACAACTCGTTCATCCACGGCGGGCCGCGCATCACGGCGCTGCTGACCAACGCCATCCTGACGCCGGGCGACACCAAGCCCTGCGCGACCGGGTACACCTCCTGCTTCGAGCCTCTGCCAAACGTCACCAACAAATGGCAGCGGCTGACAGCGGACGCGAAGATCTTCGTCAACAAACGCGTGGATCTGGGCGTGTCGTACTGGTACGAGAAGCTCGATGTCAGCGACTATGCCGCCATTAACAACGCGGACGGCACACCGCGGATTGATTACCTCGGCGCATTGACGACCGGCTACGGTAGCCGGCCCTACAAGGGCAGCACGTTCTTCGGCCGTGTCATCGTGAAGCTGTAGGACTGACGACGGCGCGATCGCGCCCGCAAGGATCTGACTCGACCCGGTCGCCCGCGTTGGCGGCCGGGTCTCTTTTTTTGTCCAGCGGGGCCGCGTATCGGCTAATATTGAGACAGAGTCTCAGTATCACATCTCGCGGTCCCTGGGTTCTCTGATCGGATTCCCGCCTTCGCCCTACGCGATGTCCGATGGCTTCGGCGGGCAAGCGGGATTCGGAATTGGTGAGCCGGAATTGGGGACTCGGACCCGGGATCGCCGCCCCTCGACCTTGCTCGGGGCGTCCTGAGCAGCGCCGAAGGACGGGCTCCAGCCCGGCAAGAGGTGAAATGACGTGATCCGCTCGAAGAGGTCCTGATGTCCTGTGCCCAGACCGCTGTCTCCAAGACAGCTGCCCAGCCGCTGCTCCGGCTCCGGGCACGCCCGCTCCGCATCGCCCTGGTCGGCAATCCGAACGTCGGCAAGAGCGTCCTCTTCGGCCGTCTCACGGGCCAGTACGCCATCGTGTCGAACTACCCCGGCACGACCGTCGCCGTCACCAACGGCCGCGCCCTGATCGGGGCCGAAGTCTGCGATCTGATCGACACTCCGGGCGTCAATGCACTCGAGGGAGCAGTCAGCGAAGACGAGATGGTGACGCGCCGGATCGTGGCTGGCGACGGCGTCGACGTCGTCGTCCAGGTGGTCGACGCCAGCAACCTGCGTCGGGGCCTCATGTTGACGTCGCAGCTGGCTCTCTACGGCAAGCCCCTGGTGCTGGCGCTCAATATGGTCGACGAAGCCCGCAGCCACGGGATCGATGTCGATTCGGAGGCGCTCGCGCGGCGTCTCGGCGTGCCGGTCATCGAAACGGTCGCGACAGAAGGTCGAGGCGTCGCCGCGCTGCGCCGGGTGTTGCCGGATGCCGTCGTGCCGTCGACAGGCTTCGAACCGGGCCGCGATCATGCGGCCTGGGGTCATGCGCTCGCCTCGGAGTTTCGTCGGCAGCGTCCCAGAGCGGGCCGACGCGTGCAGGAACGGCTGAGCCGACTCGTGCGCGAACCGCTGACTGGGCTGCCTATCCTGGCTGTGGTGCTCTACCTGATGTATCTGGCCGTCGGCGTGTTCGGCGCGCAGACGCTGGTCGGCCTGATCGAGACGCACGTCTTCCAGGCCTTCATCAATCCCGGGGCGGTCGCTTTCTTCGATCGCTTCGTGCCTGTGGCGTTCGTGCGCGACCTGTTCGTCGGGGAATACGGATTGATCACGATGGGTCTGACCTACGCGGTGGCCATCGTGCTGCCCGTGGTGGCGACGTTCTTCTTCGTGTTCGGCTTCCTCGAGGACTCCGGGTACATCCCGCGTCTGGCCATCTTCAGTGACCGCATCTTCCGCGCGATGGGGCTCAACGGAAAGGCGGTCCTGCCGATGGTGCTCGGACTGGGCTGCGACACGATGGCGACGATGACGACGAGAATCCTGGGGACGCCGAAGGAACGACTGATCGCGGTACTCCTGCTCGCGCTCGGCATTCCCTGTTCAGCTCAACTCGCGACGATCCTCGGTATTCTCGGCGGGATTTCCTTCGCGGCGGTCGTGACGTTGTTTGCCGTCGTCTTGGGGCAGATGTTTCTGGTCGGTTTCCTTGCCGCGCGGGCGCTGCCCGGAGAGCGATCGGAGTTCATCCTCGAGCTGCCGCCGATCCGCTGGCCCCACATGCGCAACGTTGTCTACAAGACCGGGCTGCGGGTCCGATGGTACCTCGGCGAGGCGGTGCCGCTGTTTCTGGTCGGCACCGTGATTCTGTTTGGCCTGAGCCGGCTTGGGTGGCTTGCGGTCCTCATTCGGAGCGCCGAACCGCTCGTTGTCGGTCTCCTCGGGCTGCCTGCCAAGACCGCGCAGGTCCTCATCATGGGGTTCCTGCGCCGGGACTACGGCGCGGCAGGTTTGTTCGCCATGGCCCGCAGCGGCCAGCTGTCAGGCGCGCAGGCGGTGGTGGCGCTGACGGTGATGACGCTCTTCGTGCCGTGCGTCGCCAACTTCCTCATGATGATCAAGGAACAGGGCTCGCGGGCGGCCTTTGCCATTCTAGGGGTCGTTACCGTGATTGCGATTGGAACTGGCGCCGGGCTCAACGCGGCGCTGAGGGTGCTTCATGTCACGTTTTGAATCGACGCGCCGGCTGTCCTCGCTGGCGGCTGGCGACAGGGGCCGCGTCGCGCGAGTCCTGCGGGACAACCCCGCCCGGGCCGATCGGCTCGGGGCGCTCGGCGTCACTCCCGGGGCCCCGGTTCACGTGCTCCAGACCTTTCCCGGCGTCGTGTTCATGTGTGACCAGACCGAGGTCGCCATCGAACCGGCGGTGGCCAGTGCCATCCTGATCGAACTGGCCAGATAGGCGGTCCCAGCCTCCAGGCACGGCATTTGCCATGGGGGCATCAGAGGGTCCGTTGTGTGCCGGGTTTCCGCAGGTGTGAGGGTGGCCGATGGCGACGTCGTTTGTTGACGTGTTGATCGAAGAACACCGCGGCTTCAAACTGATGCTGTCGGTGCTCGAAGCGATGGCCGCGCGGCTCCGCGGGCGGGGTGAGGTGGCCCCCCGGATGATGGCCGATGTTCTCGACTTCTTCGAGACGTTCAGCGATCGGCACCACGCACGGGAGGAACAGGCGCTGTTTCCCGTGCTGGCGCGCCACGGCATGAGTCGAGACCAGACCGTCGTTCACGCGCTGCTCGCGCAGCACGACGCCGGGCGCGCCTACGCCCGGAAGCTCCGGAACGATCAGTCGCGCCTGCTGGCGGGCGATCCCGCAGGCGCCGACGACTTCGTGTCGCACGCACTCGGCTACTGCGAATTGATCCGGGAACATATCCGGATTGAGGACGGGTACTTCTACAAGCTGGCGGATTCGTTGCTGACCGAAGCCGAACAGCAGGGCGTCATGAGCGAATTCAGCGTGCCTGTCGGCGGGCCTGCCGCGGGTGCAGAGCAGGAACGGTTCCTGCGCATGCTCGATGACTATCCGGGAATTGTGGCCGCCTGGAAGTAGGAGAGAAAAGGGGGGCGGACCTCGCCCCCTTTCCTTCGTTATCCGCCGGCTCTCTTGTTCATGACGGTCTTGTCGGCGCTGGGGTGAGGCGAAGCGGGACGTCGAGACTCGACGTCGCAGGCACCGCTCATTCAAGTCTGGACGCCCATTCGCGGCAGCACCCATACCTGCAGCACCACCCAGATCACCAGAAATGCGATCGGACCGAGATAATCCATCAGGCTACGCCGTCCCTTCCCGGTGCGCGGTTTCCAACGTCTTCAATGCGCGGCGGAGGCGTTCATCGGCCTCGCGCGCCACCTCTTTGAGTTCAGGATTGCCGCCGACGATGCCGAGCGCGGCCATCGGCGCCATCGCCGACACGACACTGCGGCCGGGGGTCTCGCTTTCGTACACAATCACGTTGCACGGCAGCAGCAATCCGACCTCGAGTTCGGCCTGAATGGCGCGATGGGCCAGCGGGGGATTGCACGCGCCGAGAATCGTGTATTTCCGGAAGTCCTTGTCGAGCTTCTCTTTCAGCGTCCGCTTGACGTCAATCGTGGTGAGCACGCCGAAGCCCTCGGCCTTGAGTGCCTCCATCGTGCGCTCGAGCGCCACCTCGTAGACCAGCGCGACCTCGATGCCCATTCCGTAACGTGTTTCGTTCATGAACCACTCCAATCCGAGCCGCCGAGGGAGCAGCGACTGTTTGAAAAACCGGTGTCAACGCCCGTTCTGGCGGATCGAAATCCCGCCCGCGTACGCAGGCGTTGACGCCGTCCCCATTTTACCCTCGAACTCCCAGCGTCCGCAGGATGCTCATCATGGGGCACCAGTTGGTCAGCGCGGACTGCGCCAGATTGAGGCCCACAAAGGCGGTGAACCAGAAGAACCCCGGGTGTACCCAGATTCCCAGCAGTACGCTGGCCAGGACAAAGATGCCGGCGATGAGCCTCAACGTCCGTTCGACATTCATCGATTCTCTTCCCTCTCCACCGCGGCGTCCAGCCGCGCGCACTCACTGATCGACCGGTACAAACAGCATCGGAAGCGTGCAGGCCCTGACGAGACGCTCGGCGATGTCGCCAAACCACGCGTGTCCATGCCGGCGGGCCAGGCCGACCACCATCATCGAAGCCTGGGGATCGCACAACATGTCATCCACCGCGCCGATGGCTCGTTCGCCGACACGCCCGCCGAAACTCCCGGCGATCCCCCCGGCGTAGTGCCGCGCCTCACCATCAAACTCTGGTCCCGCCACCCCGACCAGGTGGCTGAAGATCCGCACCGGATCTGCCTCCGGCGAGGTGGCCCGTGTGACCAGCACCGGAACGCGAGCTTCGCGCACGACGCGTTCTGCCACCGAACCGATCCACCAGCGGCTCGGGCCGCGGCGTCCGTGCGTTCCCATCACGACGAGATCGGCGCCGTCGGCGGCCACGAGGATGGAGGGCACCGGCGGTCCGTCAACCAGTTGCGTCGTGGCGTGGGGGACAGCCCGGTGGACGAACGCGGCCAGGTAGCGCGCCGCTTCGGTGCGCGAGGCGGCCAGATGCCGCTCCACGCTGCTGAGTTGATCGTGCGTGAAGTAGGGCGGCACGTCCAGCGTCTCGGCGTGCAGGCCCGCCACGGAAGCGTGATGGGCCGTCGCCAACACACCGGCGATCGCCAGCGCGCGAGCGGACGCCTCCCCGAAGTCGACCGGCACCAGGATGTGTCGTGGCGGATAGGTCCACATGATGCTTCCTCCTCCCAGCTCCCGAGAGAGCCTCAGACTCCGGCCACGTCGGACGCCTGCCTGGCAGCCCGCCGCTGCAGGCGTTTGTTGGTCACGTAGTACATCACCGGCACCGTCGGCAGCGACAGCAGCAGCGAGGCGAGTCCTCCAGCCATGAGTGAAATCGCCAGTCCCTGGAAGATCGGATCGAACAGGATGACGGCCGCTCCGACGACCACGGCGGCTGCGGTGAGTGCCATCGGCCTGTATCGGACGGCGCCCGCATCCACGACCGCTTCTTCGAGCGGCATGCCCTCACTGAGGCGCAGCTCGATGAAGTCGACCAGGATGATGGAATTGCGGACCACGATGCCGGCCCCGGCAATGAACCCGATCACGGATGTCGCCGTAAAGAACACTCCGAATATGGCGTGGGCCGGCAGGATGCCGACCAGCGAAAACGGAATGGCGACCATGATCGTGAGCGGCGTCAGGAAACTCTGGAACCAGCCGACCACCAGGATGTAGATGAGCAGCAGCACGGCGGCAAACGCCAGGCCGAGATCTCTGAATACTTCGTACGTGATATGCCATTCGCCGTCCCACTTCATCGCGTAGCGCGACGTGTCGAATGGCTGCCTGGCGTTGAAGATCTCGAACCGATATCCCTCGGGCATGCGCACCTGGTCGATCGCGCGGTTCATCGCGAGAATCGCATACACGGGGCTCTCGAATGCCCCGCCGACGTCGCCCACCACGTACGTGACCGGCTGCAGGTTCTTGTGGTACACGCTCGGCGGCTCACTCGTCGTCACCGTCCGTGTGAGTTCGCCGATCGCGGCGTTCGATTGCCCTACCACGCGCACGCTCCGGATCGCGTCCAGCGATCCCCGATCGGCGCGGGGCAGGCGCAGGATGATCGGGACATCGCGCCGGGCCTGGTCGTCGTGCAGCAGACCGGCCGGCTGGCCGGCACCAGACATGCTGACGATGGCAGCCACGGCAGAAGCCGGAACGCCGGCCGCGGCGGCCTTCTCGCTGTCGACCTCGAGCCGCACCTTGATCTGCGGCGCTTCGACGTACCAGTCGACGTCGACGACGCCGGGGGCCTGTTCGAAGATCGTCCGGACCTGTCGTGCGAGTTCCATGCGCCGTGCCTGGTCCGGGCCGTACACCTCGGCAACCAGGGTTTGCAGGACGGGCGGCCCGGGCGGGACTTCGGCCACCTGAACCCGTGCGCCAGCCCTCTGCGCGATCGGGAAGATGGCCTGGCGGACCCGCTTCGCGATGGCGTGACTCTGAGCGCTGCGCTCATCCTTCGAGACGAGATTCACCTGCAGATCAGCCTGATTCTGACCAGTGCGCAGGAAGTAGTGCCGCACGAGGCCATTGAAGTTGTACGGGGAGGCGGCGCCCACGTAGGTCTGGACACTGGTGACTTCGGGTTCGACGGCAGTGGCTCGAGCGATTTCGTTGGCCACACGCGCGGTATCTTCGAGCGGCGTGCCCTCTGGCATGTTGACGATGATCTGAAACTCACTCTTGTTGTCGAACGGAAGCATCTTGACGGTGACGAGCTTCAACGGCACCAGGGCCATGGCACCCAGCAACAAGATGGCCACGCCGCCCAGAAACGACCAGCGCACCCGGGCGTCGCTGATGATCCTCGTCATCAGCCGGCGATAGAGCCCGGTGAGCCGGTCCTCGGCGACGTGCTCGTGGCTGCCTGCGCCGCCGAGCAGCCGCTTCGCCGCCCAGGGGGTCGCCACGAACGCGACAATCAGCGAGAACACCATGGCGGCGATCGCTCCAACCGGGATCGGCCGCATGTAGGGCCCCATCAGACCGCCGACAAACGCCATCGGGAGAATCGCCGCGATCACGGTGAGCGTGGCCAGGATGGTGGGGTTGCCGACCTCGTCGACGGCCTTGACGACGATAGCGGAGAAACTGGCCGACTCCTCATTCGAGAGACGGGCATGCCGCACGATGTTCTCGACGACGACGATGGCGTCATCCACCAGGATACCGATTGAGAAGATGAGGGCGAACAGGGTGATCCGGTTCAGCGTGTAGCCGTAGATGTAGAAGACTGACAGCGTCAGCGCCAGCGTCACCGGGATGGCGACGAGCACGACGGCGGCCTCGCGCCGGCCGAGCGTGATCCAGATCAGCAGGCCGACCGACAACACCGCAATCAGCATGTGCCAGAGCAGTTCGTTGGACTTGTGCGAGGCCGTGTCGCCGTAGTTTCGCGTGACAGTGACGTTGAGGTCGGCAGGCAGGACGACGCCGCGCAGGGTGTCGACCTTCTGGGCGATTCGTCGTGTCAGTTCAATGGCGTTGACGCCCTTGCGCTTGGCGACCGAGACGGTGACGGCGGGGTAGGCACGACCATCGGGCGTGTGATAGGTGACATAGCTGGTCGGCTCGCCATCTTCGTCGCGGACCGCAGCGACATCCCGGAGCCAGACCGAACGTCCGCCGCGGCTATCCACAGCGAGATCGGCCAGTTGGGCTGTCGTGCGAATCCATCCCCCGGACTCGACGAGGCTGACCTGGTTTCGGCTGACCACGTCACCGCCGCGCTGGCGCGCGTTGGCGCCCTGAATAGCTCTCGACACCGACAGCGGATCGAGCCCATACGACGCCAGCCTGGCCGGATCCAAATCGACCGAGATCTGACGCGGCCGACCGCCCGTGATAGTGACCTCCGAGACATCGGCGAGTTCCTTGATCGCGTCGTGCATCTGCTCGGCGATGCGACGAAGTTCGGTGTCCTGGTAACGGGCACCCCACAGCGTGAGCGCCATCACCGGCACGTCGTCGATCGAACGCGGCTTGACGAGGGGAGGCGTGACGCCGGGCGGCATCAGGTCCATGTTGGCCAGGAGCTTCTGGTTCAACCGGACAATGGCCTGTTCCTGGTCCTGGCCGACCAGGAAGCGGACAATGGCAATCGACATGCCCGGACTCGAGGTGGAATAGACGTACTCGACGCCGGGAATCTCCCAGAGCAATTTCTCGATCGGCCGAGTGACACGCTGTTCGACTTCGGTCGGGGACGCACCGGGCATCGCGACCATCACATCGATCATCGGCACGATGATCTGCGGCTCTTCCTCGCGCGGAAGGCCGACAATCGACAGGACGCCCACACCGATAGCGGCCAGGAGGAACAACGGCGTCAGCTTGGAATCCATGAAGGCCGCCGCGAGGCGGCCAGCGAGCCCGTGTGGTCGCGTCATCAGCGTGCACCCGCCGGCACGGGTGATCCGTCGGTCAGCGCGGGCGATGGCGCCGCGACGACGCGTTCGCCTTGGAGCAGGCCCGATCGAATCTCGACGACGCCGTCTGACGGTTCACCCGCATTCACCATCCGAAGATGCGCTCGATTGTCACGTTCAACTACGTACACGAACGCCAGCTGGCCTCGTCGCACGAGCGCGGAGACAGGCACAGCCAGGCCGGGTCGGGTCGAAGCCAGGAATCGCGCCCTGCCGTACATCCCGGAGCGCGCCTTCGTCGTCGGTGGGAACTCGATCTTGACGAGGAAGTCGTGACTCTCGGCTGAGAGCATCCGGGAGACCTCTGAAACCGTGCCGTCGAACTCCTCGTCCGAGGCAGCTTCGGGCCGGCCCGAGCCACTGGCGTCTGTGAGCGACACTCGGACCACTGCGCCCACGCTGACCAGAGCGGCGCGGGATTCGTCGAGGCGCACATCAAGCCGGAATCGCCGCGTGTCCTCGACGCTGAGCAAGGGTTGGCCCGGCGCGACCATCGAGCCAACGTCGACAGACTTCTCCGTGACGACACCATCGAACGGTGCGGTCAATGTGGCATACGACGCCATGGCGCTGGCCCCGGCGACGGCGGCAGCCGCCGCCTCGATTTCGTCGTGCGACGCAGTGACGCGAGCCTCAGCGCCCTTCGCGCGTGCCTCGGCCGATCGCAGCGCGGCGACGGCGTCGTCAAGTTCTCCCTGGGTTGCGGAGTTCTTCGCCTTGAGTTCGCTGACGCGCTTGTGGCCGACCTGAGCGAGCGAGAGCATGGCCAGCGCCACCTGCCGGTCAGCCTCGGCCATCGACGCGGCCTGCCTGGCGCCGGCTTCACCCGCCATCGAACGAGCCCTATTGGCCTGGAGGTCGCGTCCGTCGAGCACAATCAGCACCTGTCCGGCACGGACACGGTCGCCCGGCTTGACCGGGACGCGGCGCACCTCCGCCATGATTCTGGCGGTAATGTTCGCCAACGTCGTGGCGCGCACCACACCGCCGGCTTCGAACGTCTGCCGGAGGTCCTGTGACCGAACGTCAATCACTGTGACGGCGACCGGAGATGAGGCACTCGTCGCGCGGGATTCTGGCCTGGCGCAACTGGTTGTTGAGACGAGGGCCGCGCATCCCAGCGCAGCCGCGAACAGGTATTGTGTCATCGGCATTACTGACCTCGCGCCCGATCGACGAGCGCCCGGTTGACGAAAATATCCACGATGGCGGACGTGTATTGGAGATCCGAGTCGACGACCGCCGTGGCGGCACGCAGCACGTCATTGACGGTGACGAGACCCGCTTCGTACCGATCGCGGATGATGCGCTGGCTTTCGCGAGCCTGAGCACGGGCCGTGCGGGCGACGTCACCGCGCGCCCGGGACTCGTCAAGACGCGCCACGGCTGAACGCCATTCGACGCGCGCGTGGGCCTCGGCCCGATCGCGTTCGGCCTGTGCCCGCTCCAGGGCGGCACGAGCCTCCCTGAGCTTCGCCGCGTCGGCCATACCAGAAAAGAGGTTCCAGCGAACGGCCGCGCCGACCGTCCAGGAGGAGACGTGGCTCGAGAGGGAGCCGCCGTTGAATTCATAGTCCCCCTGCACGACCGCCTGGGGCAGCCAGGCCGATCGTGCGGCCGACACCTGAGCCGAGGCGATTTGCGTCTGGATAGCGACGCGCGCCACGTCGGTTCGGTTCTTCAGAATCTCCGAATCGTCGCCGGACGCTGCCGGCCGTGTGTCGTCAGGCGGCTGCACCGGCTCCTGCAGCTGGAAGATCGAGTCGATTGGCTCGCCCATCACTTCGTTCAGAAGGGCCCGCGCAATGGTTTCCGCACTGGCCGCCGAAATCGCGCGTTGCCGCATCTGGGCGAAGTAGACGCGAACCGCGAGCACGTCGGCCTCGGTGGCCAGACCCGCGTCGCGGCGGTGCTCGGCGCGCGACACATCCTCTTGCGCGCCAGTGATGGCGGATTCGGCCACGCGGCGTTGGGCCTGCGCCATCAGGACCCCGCCATACGCCTGCGTCGCGGCCAGTCTCAGCGCCTGGATGGCATCGCGGGTGCCAAGCGCAGCCGCCTGCGCGCCCAGATTGGCCATGCGCATCCCGGCGCTCATGCGCCCGGCATCGAATACCACCTGCTCGGCGCTGAAGGCGGTTCGGATGTTCGTGAGGGCGTCAGGGTGATTAAGCGCCACGATATCGAAGTTGGCCGGCCCGAATTGGCGCTGCCCGAGCAGCGATCCGAACACGAACACGGGCTGGTTTCCCCGCTGCCACGATTCGGTCACGTCGACCCGGGGAAGGAAGATCGACCGCGCCTGATCCACGCGCGACGCGGCCTCTACCTCGGAGGCACGGGCTGCGCGTACGCCCGGGTTGTTCCGGGAGGCTCGACCGATGGCCTCCTCAAGTGCCAACGGATTCTGCGCCGCCGTCCACCCGGGAAAGGCGAGGAGCGCCAGAATGGCGGCAATGGAGATGCGCTTCGTGCTCTGGATATTCATAGGTGCCATCCAGAGATTCACGGTTGGGTCCGGAGGTTACAGTTTCGCTCTCGACCGGCGAATCGGAACGACATTCGCTGTACAATCACGGGCGTTGTGACCGATTCAGGAAACGCGAATCCTTCAAGCGGGGCAGCCGGCCATCGTCGAGAGATCGACTACGAGGCGCTGCTGGTGGCGGCGCAGACTGGCGACAAGCAGGCTATGGAACGCCTCTTGATGCGGGCACAGGAAGTGGCGTACCGGTTCAGTCTCCTCGTGTGCGGCCATGCCGACGACGCCGATGATGCCATGCAGGAGGCGTTGCTGAAGACCTATCGGTTCGCCAGCCAGATCAAGGATCCGGCGGCATTCCGCACGTGGCTGTACCGGACTGTGAAGAACGCGTGCCTGATCGGCCGGCGCAAGCGCGTGCACGAACCCGCACACATGGTGTCGCTCGACGAGTTGGCGGTCGGGCAGGACGGCTCGGTTCAGACGATGGACGTACCCGACAGCGGACCGAGGCCAGACGAGGTCGTGGCGAATTCGCGCCTGCGACGGACACTGCGGCGAGCGCTTCAGACGTTGTCCCCCGAGTTTCGGGTCATTGTCTTCTTGCGCGAAATCGAGGGGCTGTCCACCCGAGACGTCGCCACGGTCGTGGGCATTTCAGAAGCCAACGTCAAGACCAGGTTGCACCGAGCGCGGTTACTCTTGCGTCAACAACTGGAGGCGCGATGAAGTCCGTCCGATCGGATCGCTGTCGTGAATTGCTGGAGCGGGTGTCCCGTTACATCGATGGCGACCTGAGCGCCGCCGAGCGCCGGGCGTTGACGGCGCACCTTCGTCGCTGTCCGTGCTGTCACAGCCTGGAAGAGAGTCTGAGGCACACGGTGTCGCTCTGCCGGGACGCCAGCGCCACGCGTCTGCCGGCCGCCGTGCGGGCCAGAGCCAAGGCTCGTGTGGCGACGCTGCTGAATCCCTAGTTCCTGCCTACTCCATCCGGTAGGCCGCCAGCACCTTCATGTAGTTGGCGCGCTCGAACGCCGCCGGGCTTGGGCTCCGCTCAAGACTCATGCTGCCCAACGCCTGCTTGAGAGAGTGGTACTCGTGCTCTTCGAGCCACGTCCGCATCCCGTTCACCAGCGTCTTGATGTGTCCGGGGCCGTGTTGCAGCAGACTCGACACGACCTGCACGCCGCTCGCTCCCGCCATGACGGCCTTCAAGGCGTCCTCGGACGTGTGGATTCCGCCCGTCACCGCCAGCCGAGCCTTCGTGCGGCCAAACAACACGGCGAGCCACCTCAGCCGCAGGAGCAGATCATGGGAGTTCGACAGGTGGAGCGTCGGCACGGCTTCGAGCACGCTCATGTCGAAGTCGGGCTGGTAGAAGCGGTTGAAGAGCACCAGCGCATCCACACCCAGCGCGTCGAGCTTGACGGCGAGGTGCGAGACCGATGAGTAGAACGGCGAGAGCTTGACGGCAATCGGCAGCTTGACCGAACCCTTGACGGCCCGGACGATGTCGAGCAGCCGTTGTTCGACGGCGGCGCCGGGCTCGGACGGGTCAGCGGCCACGTGATACACGTTCAGTTCGAGCGCATTCGCGCCCGCCTGTTCGACCAGCGCGGCATAGTTGATCCAGCCCTCCGCCGTCGTGCCGTTCAGCGACGCGATGACCGGAATGTTCACCGCCTGCTTGATGAGGCGGATCTGTTCGAGGTACTGGTGCGGCCCGAGCCGGAACTGATCGGCCTGCGGGAAGTAGGACAGGGCTTCGGCATGGCTGTTGTTGACCAGCTCCATGTGGTACACCATGCCCTGCTGCTCGCGGGTGATCTGCTCCTCGAACAGCGAGTGCATGGTGATGGCCGCCGCGCCCGCGTCCTCGAGTTGCTTCACCACGTCGAGGTGGTCCACCAACGGTGAGGCGCCGGGCATGATCGGGTGCGGCAGGTTCAGTCCGAGATAGGTCGTCGACAGATCCATGTGGGCTCTCCAACGCCCGGCTCCCGATACGGGAGACCGGGCAGATGTGCAAGGCGATTACTGCTTGGTCACCGGGAACGCCAGCTTCGCCAGCTGCTCGTAGACACTGAAGCGCGTCGTGACCTCGTGCTGCGCAAGCGCCTGGAGCATCTTGTAACGGGCCGGGTCCATCTGTTCGACCACTCGGTACCGGCTTTCGTTGCCGGTGTACTTGACCAGGTCGATCTTCGGGGCCGGAGAATCCAGAACCAGCGGGCTCTCGCCGTTGGCTGCCCGCCTTGGGTCGAAGCGGTAGAGCGGCCAGTAGCCCGAATCCACGGCCAGTTTCTGTTGTTCGAGCCCGAGGGCCAGGTCGTAGCCGTGCGCGATGCAGTGGCTGTAGGCGATGATGATGGAGGGCCCGGGGTACGCGTCGGCTTCCTGGAACGCCCGCACCGTCTGGACGTCCTTCGCGCCGAAGGCCACATGGGCGACGTACGTATTGCCGTACGCCATCGCCATCATCCCGAGATCCTTCTTGCCCGTGGCCTTGCCGGCCGTCGCGAACTTGGCCGATGCCCCGATGGGGGTGGCCTTCGACTGCTGGCCGCCGGTATTGGAGTACACCTCGGTGTCGAGCACCAGGATGTTGACGTTCTTGCCCATCGCCAGCACGTGGTCGAGTCCGCCGTAGCCGATGTCGTAGGCCCAGCCGTCGCCTCCCACGATCCAGACGCTCTTGCGCACGAGGTAATCGGCGAGGTTCTGAAGCCAGCGCGCCTGATCGGAATTGATGTCCGACAGCTTCTGCTTGAGGATCACCACCCGCTTCCGCTGTTCGCTGATGCCTGCCTCGGACGACTGATCGGCCTTGAGCAGGTCGTCGACGAGCGACTCGCCAATCTGCGAGGCCATGCTCTTGAGCAGTTCCCGGCCCTGTTCGGCGTGCTTGTCGATCGCGAGGCGATAGCCGAAGCCGAACTCCGCGTTGTCCTCGAACAGCGAGTTCGACCAGGCCGGGCCGCGTCCGTTCCGGTCCACCGCGAAGGGCGTGGTCGGCAGGTTGCCGCCGTAGATGGACGAGCAGCCCGTCGCATTGGCCACGAGGGTCCGGTCACCGAACAACTGCGTGAGCAGCTTGACGTAGGGCGTTTCCCCGCACCCGACGCACGCGCCCGAATACTCGAAGAGCGGCTGGAGGAACATCGAGCCCTTTATGTCGGGCTTCACCTTGGTGCGGTCGACCTCCGGCAGATCAAGGAAGAACGCATAGTTCTCGCGCTCGCTGTCGCGGAGCGGCCGCTGCGGGTGCATGTCCAGCGACTTGTGCTTCGGGTTCGACTTGTCCTTGGCCGGGCAAACCGCCGCGCAGAGGGTGCAGCCGGTGCAATCCTCCGGCGCGATCTGGATGGTGTACTTCAAGCCCTTGAACTCGTTGCCCTTGAAATCCATCGTCTTGTACGTGGCCGGGGCGTTCTTCAGGCAGTCCGACTCGTACACCTTCGCGCGAATGGCGGCGTGCGGACAGACCAGGATGCACTTGTTGCACTGGATGCAGATCGACTCGTCCCACACCGGGATATCCTGCGCGATGTTCCGCTTCTCCCACTGTGCGGTGGCGGTCGGCCAGGTGCCATCCACCGGGAAGGCGCTGACCGGCAGCAGGTCGCCCTTGTTGGCGAGCATGACGGCCGTCACACGTTTCACGAAGTCGGGCGCCTTGTCGGAGACAACCGGCGGCATGGCGCGCGTGGCGGTGACGGCGGCGGGCACGTCAACCTTGTGGAGGTTTGCCAGGGTCTGATCGACCGCCGCGAAGTTCTTCCGCACCACCTCCGGCCCGCGTTTGCCGTAGGTCTTCTGGATCGCCTTCTTGATCTGCGCAATGGCCTCGTCGCGCGGCAGCACGCCGGAGATGGCGAAGAAGCAGGTCTGCATCACGGTGTTGATGCGCGAGCCCATGCCGGTCTCGCGCGCCACCTGATAGGCGTCGATCACGTAGAACGCCAGCTTCTTCTCGACGATGGCCTCCTGGACTTCCTTCGCGAGGTGGTCCCACGCTTCCTTCGGACCGAATGGGCTGTTCAACAGGAACGTGCCGCCCGGCGCGGCGTAGCAGAGCACGTCGTACCGGTCCATGAACTCGTACTGGTGACAGGCGACGAACCCGGCCTGCTTGACGAGGTACGAGGACCGGATCTGTTTCGGGCCAAACCGCAGGTGCGAGATGGTGATCGCGCCGGCCTTCTTCGAGTCGTACACGAAGTAGCCCTGGGCGTGGTTGTCGGTTTCCTCACCGATGATCTTGATGGAGTTCTTGTTGGCCCCCACCGTGCCGTCGGCGCCGAGACCGAAGAAGACGCTGCGTCGTACCGAATCCGGCTCGATGTCGAGGTCCATGTCGTACGGCAGCGACAGGTGCGTCACATCGTCCATGATGCCGATGGTGAAGTGGTTACGCGGTGTCGGCTGCGAGAGATTGTCGTAGACCGCCTTGACCATCGTCGGCGTGAATTCCTTCGACGAGAGTCCGTATCGTCCGCCCACCACTTTCGGGTCGGTCGTGAAGGCCGACAAGCCGGCATCGCGGGCCTCTCGCAGCGCGGTCACCACGTCGAGATAGAGCGGCTCGCCGATGGAGCCGGGTTCTTTCGTCCGGTCGAGCACGGAAATCGCCTTGACCGTGGCGGGCAGCGCCTTGACGAAGTGGGCGATCGAGAACGGCCGGAACAGCCGGACCTTGATGAGGCCGACCTTCTCGCCCCGTGCGTTGAGCCATTCGACGGCCTCGTGCGCCACTTCGGCGCCCGATCCCATCATGATGATGACGCGCTCGGCATGCGGGTCGCCGACGTACTCGAACAGCTGGTACTGGCGCCCGACGCGGGCCTCAAACGCGCGCATCGCGGCTTCAACGTGCCCCGGGCACGCGGTGTAGTACGAGTTGCAGGCCTCACGCGCCTGGAAGAACGCGTCGGGATTCTGGGCCGTGCCCCGCAGGACCGGGCGATCGGGTGTCAACGCCCTCTTCCGGTGCGCCGCAATCAGGTCGGCCGGCAGGAGCGCCAGCAGATCCTCGTTGGTCAGTTCTTCGATCTTGGCGACCTCGTGCGACGTGCGGAAGCCGTCGAAGAAGTGCAGGAACGGCACCCGGGCATGGAGGGTAGCCAACTGGCCGATGGCCGCGAAATCGTGCGCCTCCTGGACCGAGCCGGACGAGAGCAACCCGAATCCGGTCTGCCGGCACGCCATCACGTCGGAGTGGTCACCGAAGATCGACAGCGCGTGCGAGGCGACCGTGCGCGCCGACACGTGCATGCAGAACGAGGTCAGCTCACCGGCGATCTTGTACATGTTGGGGATCATCAGGAGCAGGCCCTGCGACGCCGTAAACGTCGTCGTCAGCGCGCCGGACTGGAGTGCGCCGTGGACGGCCCCGGCCGCGCCTCCCTCCGACTGCAGTTCGGCCACGAGCGGAATCGTGCCCCAGATGTTTGTCTTCCCCTTGGCGGACCATTCGTCAGACCATTCCCCCATGTTCGACGACGGCGTGATCGGGTAGATGGCGATGACTTCGTTGGTGCGATGCGCAACGGAGGCGACCGCCTCGTTGCCGTCGATCGTGATGTGCGCACGTGTCATGTGTTTCGTGTCTCCGGAATTGGTTCGAGCGCAGACTATCGGTGCCGACGTCACGGCCACACGATGTGCCTCGTCTCGGCGTCGGGTGCGAACTGCCGCTGGGGCCACACGTTGGATAGCGCCGCGAGGGTCAAGCGGGGGGAACTGAACAGACGCCCACGCCGGTGGCAAACCGCTCACCGATCTCCCTTAAAGCGTACTACGCTGGCGCGCCTTTGTGAAGTCCCGCGCGCGGCGGCGGAACCACGATCAATATTAAGTGCAATTAATCCCGACTTCATGTCCCCGACGGGGGACCGATCGTCTCATCGGATAGAACGAGCACGATGCCGAATGCGCGCGTGGCGGACCGCCGCGGCGACCATCATGGTTCGCGGGGCGGTCCGTCCTTCCGGGAAGACACACGTCATGGGAGCGAGGGTGTCATGGACATCCAGCAACGGGCCGTGGGAGACGTGGTCGTGTTGTCGATTCTGGGCGACATCACCATGACTGGAAGCGGAGTCCCTCGAGTGGCGGACACCGTTCGACGCGTCATTCAGGAAGGGCATACCCGTCTCGTGCTCGATCTCGGGCACGTGCGATATGTGGATAGCGCCGGGCTCGGGGATCTCGTCCAGGCGCAATCCGCCGCGCGGAACCGGAGCGCGGCCGTCAAGCTGGTCAACGTCAACAAGCGGCTCAACGATCTCCTGGTGTTGACGAAGCTCGTGACGGTGTTCGACTGCTTCGAGGACGAACCAGAGGCGTTGGCCAGCTTTGAGCAGGCAACCGTGCCCCATTGAGCGCCACCGGGCGTGCGCGGGTGCATGGCGCCAGACCGGGATGAACCGGCACCAGGAGGTGTTCAAGAGTGAACAGAGAGGTCACGGGCACCTCATCTGGCCAGTCCATCTCGAGAAGAGCCCGTCCCCGACGCGGTGCTCGAATTCCGCGTCGGACGAGCGCGTACGCGACCTCCGCGTCCGGCCGAGCCGACCCACCGCAGGCCAGGCTGATGATGATGCAGCCACTTGTTGCCCAGGGCGCACTCCCTGTATTGTGAGGGCGTGAAAGCGGGTTCCCGCAGGACTGTGGGCCAGCGTCCCGGCATCCGCCAACCAACGCGGGGTAGATGATGCGCGTCCTGGTGATTGAAGACGATCGGAAAGTTGCGAGCTTCATCCAGACCGGCCTGGAGCAGGAGGGCTACGCCGTCGACCTTCTTCACGACGGCGCCGGGGCCGGAGAGCAGGCTCGCACGATCGACTATGACGCGGTCGTACTCGACTTGATGCTGCCGGGCCGGTCCGGGTTCCAGGTGCTCCGCGACATCCGCGCGTGGAAGGCGTCACTTCCCGTGATCATTCTCTCGGCGAAAGACTCGCTGGACGATCGCGTGACGGGTCTGGATGCCGGCGCGGATGATTACATGACGAAGCCGTTTGCGCTGGCTGAGCTGTCGGCTCGCCTCCGGGCGCTGCTCAGGCGCGGAGAACCCAGGGAGAGCGTGTTGCGCGTCGCCGACCTCGAACTGGACACCGTTCGTCGGAGCGTGCGGCGAGGCGGAACCGCCATCGACCTGAAACCCAAGGAATACGCGCTCCTCGAGTTTCTGATGCAGCACGCCGATCGGCCGCTGCCGAAGACCCTGATCATCGAGCACGTCTGGGACATCCACTTCGACAGCATCAGCAACGTCGTCGAAGTGCACATCAATTCGCTGCGAAACAAGATTGACAGGGGATTCGCCGTTCCCCTGATTCGCACCATCCGCGGCGTGGGCTACATCCTCACCGATTCGCCGTCATGATCCTGTCGTTGCGCGCCCGGCTGGCGGCGATCTCCACGGTCGTGTTCGGGGTAGTGCTCGCGGCATTCAGCATCGGGTCCTATCAACTGCTGGACCGGTGGCTCGACGCCGACGTCACCGAACGCCTCACGCAATTGACAGACGGCCTTCACGGGTATCTGCAGTTGGGTGGCGACACCGCCTCGGTCGCATTCGATGCCAGCGACAACGACCAGGCGGCGTTTGTCCACGAGGCGACCAGGTACTTCCGGGTCTACGATGTCGAGACGGGGCGTCGTCTTGCGACGTCGAGCGGCTTTACGTCTCTCGGTCTCGAGCTGACTCCCGCCGAGGTCAGAGCGTTTCGCGCTCAGCCGACACGATTCGATGTCGAGACCGCGTATGGCCGGCTTCGCGTGGCCTCCAGCCTGAGGACGCTGCCGGGCCACGCCGCGTATCTCCTGCAGGTGGGAGTCCCCCTGGCCCCGATGGATGCCGCGTTGGGGCGCTATCGAGACCTGCTGCTCTGGCCCGTGCCGGCAGCGCTGCTCGCCGCCGCGTTCGGCGCGTGGTGGCTTTCCGGTGTAGCCTTGCGCCCCCTCTCGCGGATGGCTGGGGCAGCGCGACAGATCGACGTGACGACCCTCGATTACCGTCTGCCTGTTCGGGGAGCAGACGATGAACTCGATCGGGTCGCGTACGCGTTCAACGAGACTCTCGGCCGTCTGGAACACGCCGTCGGAGAAATGCGTCAGTTCAGCGCCGCGCTGGCGCACGAATTGCGCACGCCGCTGGCGGCGCTACGGGGCGAGATTGAGCTGGCCCTTCGGATTCCGGGCACGAGCGACGCACAGCAGCGCGTGTTGTCGAGCGAGATTGAGGAGATCGACAGGCTGACGCGATTGATCGATCAGATCCTGACTCTGGCCCGCGCCGAGGCTGGACAGATTCGACTGACGTTTGCGCCGGTCGATCTCGGAGATCTGGCAGCCTCTCTCGTTGAGCAGCTCGAACCGGTCGCTCAGGCGAGATCCATTTCGTTGAGCTGCGAGAAGTCAGGGATTGTGATCGTCGACGGAGACACCGGCTGGCTCCGGCGGCTGCTGCTGAACCTTCTTGGAAACGCCCTGAAGTTCACCGAGGAGGATGGCCGGGTGGTGGTGCGACTCTCCCGGCAGGCCGACATGGCCCGGATAGACGTGGAGGACTCCGGCATCGGTCTGTCGATCGAAGATGCTCCACATGTGTTCGAGCGCTTCTTTCGGGCCGATCGCGCCCGTTCGCCCGCGACTGAGGGTGCGGGACTCGGCCTCAGCCTGGTCAGATGGATTGCGGAACAACACCGCGGGACGGCGAGTGTCGAGAGCCGGCTCGGTGAAGGCTCCACGTTTACCGTCACGTTGCCAGTCGGTCGAGCCTGACCCCGGCCGCTGTCGCTCGACAGCCCCGGGGCGACCCCGGCGACGGCCCGTTGAGCGCCTTTCAGGCGCGCCGGCAGCGTCCATCCCGAATCACGAGAAAATTAAGCGCAATTAATCCTGGCTTAAGGCCCTGGCTCATCTGCCGGCCGTCTCATCAAGTAGACCGGCGCGATGATGAACGCGCCAGGAGGTGAGTTATGAGACTTCGCAGGTTACTCAGAGTCGTGGCAGTCGCACTCGTGGTCGTGGCAGGCAGTCGGCCGGCGCTCGCCCAGGAGCGGTACAATTTCCAGACGTCCTTCGATTTCGTGGCACGCGGTCAGACCTTCGTGGCTGGCTCGTACTCCCTCGTCGCGAACGGCACGCGCGATGTCCTCAATCTGGAGCCGATGAACGTGAAGAAGGCCGGCGTGCTCCTGCCGGTTGAGACGCGCATCTCCGAGCGCAAGGCCCTGACAGATGCGGAAGTGGTCTTTGACAAGCTCAACGGCAAACTCTACCTCTCTGAACTGCAGGTCCCCGGAGAGGACGGCTATCTGGTGCTCGTGACCAAGGCGAAACATACCCACGAGTCGGTGAAAAGCCCGCACGCCAAGAAGTAGCCTCTGCCTGCCCGGCCGGCGAACCAGACGCCCGGGGTCCGCCGGCCGACATCTACACGCCCCCCCCGTTGACGCCGCCAGGCGATGGACGAAGATGAGGAGTCGCCAGACTCCCACCGGTCAGTCGGCCCGCTTCCTGATTGAAATGGACGTGCTATGATCGGCCATTCGGTCGCTCGGGATGCACGGGCGCATTTCGGCATTGGGGCACGCAGGAGTGAGGAATGTCCGACACGAACCGGGAGACGTTGCTGAGGAAGAGGATGGAACTCCTGTCGCAGGGAGGCATCCGACCCCTCCAGGCGTCGATTGAGACCAACTCGCGACAGGGCGATCTCGCCGATCAGGCGGATGGCAACAACGAAGTCCACATTCAGCTGAAGCTGAAACAGACCGACGCGAAGATCCTGCAGGCGATCGAAGAGGCGCTGGTCAGGCTCGACAAGGGGACGTACGGCGTGTGCCGGGACTGCGGGGAGCCCATTTCGGCGCCAAGGTTGAGCGCGATTCCCTGGACCCGTGTCTGCATCGGCTGCAAGGAAAAGCAGAACTCGTGAAGCCGACGGATTTGGTCACCGTGCTGCGGGACGTCTGCCGGGACAAACTGGCGTTGATGCGCCGTCACGAGCGGGCTGCGCAGATGGTCTCGAGCTATGACTTCAACAACACCTATCAGCAGGTGATCGGGCGGGAAGAAACCCACCTGTGCTGGCTGAGGGCGGCGCTCAGCGATGCGGGTGAGCCGTTCGACGCCGACGTAACGGTTCCCGACGTGCCGGTGCCTGCCAAAGGCGAAGCGGGCGCACGGGTGCTGTTCGAGGCGGACGTGGCGGCCGAGCGCGATTTCGTCGCGCGCTGGCGGCCTCGCGTGCTGGCGATCACCCATGCGCGTCACCGGAAGATGCTCGACCTGATGCTGGGTGAGGCGGTTGAACATCAGCGCTTTTTCGAACTGGCGGCGACCGGCCGGAACGACCTGCTCGGCCGCAGACCCGACACCACCGGGACCGGCGGCGGCGTATTGTCGACCCGCTGGATCGGTTAACCCGGTCGCGTGCCCGTGGAGCGCGTCGCGATAGCGCTCGGCAGCAACCTCGGCGAGCGGAGAGCGCATCTCCGACACGCCATCGTCCTGCTGCGACGCGAACTGTCCGACATGATCGTCTCGGATCTGGTCGAGACCGAACCGGTCGGCGTCGAGCCACAACCCCGGTTTCTGAATGGCGCGTTGACGGGGGTTTGCGCCCTCGACGCGCGATCGCTGCTCGAGCGCCTGCTCGCCATCGAACAGGCGTGCGGCCGACATCGGCCCCATCCTGGCGCGCCCAGGACGCTCGACCTGGATCTGATCTTGTTTGGCGCTCGGATTGTCGACGAGACCGGGCTGTCGGTGCCGCACCCGCGGTTTCGGGAGCGCGAATTCGTGCTGCGGCCCCTGGCCCAGATCGCACCCGACATGAGTGACCCGACAACGGGACTGACGGTCGGCCAGCTGTACGAGCGGTGGAAGGAGCATCACGCGTGCGCATCGCCATAGTCCAACATCGGGCCGGACCAGACCTGACCGCCAACGTCGCGAGAGGACTCGAGGCGGTCGCAGAGGCGGCCTCGGGCGGCGCGAGACTGGTGGCGTTTCCGGAGTTGGCGTTCACACCCTTCTTCCCATGCTGTCGCCCCGGCGGACCGGTTCCGGCAGCGCTGGGGGAGACGGTGCCAGGCCCCACCACTGACGCGTTCTCCAGCCTCGCCGCAAGACTGGGGGTCGTCGTCGTGCTCAATCTCTATGAGCGTGAGCAGGATCGGGCCTATGACAGTTCGCCCGTGATTGATGCTGATGGCCGGCTACTGGGCACCACCCGGATGCTGCACATTGCGCAGATGCCCCGCTTCTTTGAGCAGGACTATTACACGCCTGGCGACCACGGCATGCCCGTGTACGACACGGCCGCCGGGAGAATTGGCGTGGCGATCTGCTACGACCGGCACTATCCGGAAGTGATGCGGAGCCTGGCGCTGCACGGCGCCGATCTTGTCGTGGTGCCGCAGGCCGGGATGGTGGGGGAGTGGCCCGACGGACTGTACGAAGCTGAGTTGCGGGTGGCGGCGTTCCAGAACGGCTATTTCACGGCGCTCGCCAATCGCGTCGGTGCCGAGCCGGATATGGAATTTGCGGGGGAGTCGTTTGTCTGTGATCCGGCCGGGCGGGTGACCGCGCGGGCGGCGGCCGGGGAAGAGGTCATACTGTATGCTGAGGTGGACTACTCGACGTTGGCTGACTGCCACGCGCGGAAGCTGTTCTTGAGGGACAGGCGCGCGGACCTCATCCCGAATCTTCTGATGCCGAATCCCGAACCCCGCTTGCCACGCCGAAGCTGATGGAGTGAGACGTCAGCGAAGGCGGGAATCCCCGGATTGATATGGCCAGAGGCTGGGAAAGCAAGTCTGTTGAATCGCAGCAGGAAGAGGCCGCGCGAGGCCGCGCCGAAAAGAGAGATCGACCGCTGTCCGAGGAGGAACGCGCCCGCTCCACGCGTCGCGCGACGCTGGAACTTGCGCGGAAAAGGACAGCGGCCGATCTGACCGACGCCACGGCGCCCGCCCGGCGGCTGATGCTGGAGCGGGCGCTCGCGGCGCTCGATGCTGAACTGAAGGCGCTCGACGGTTAGCCCTTCTTGAAGACGACCGTGCGCGTGTTGGTCCCGCGCGCCGTCACGACCTTGAGCGTGCCGTCGGTCTCGAGACTGCGCGTCTCGGTGACGTCAACGGTATTCTCGCCCATCGTCTGCTGGTACTTGGTGACCAGCTTGGGGCCGTCCCAGTTCGTCTTGCTCTTCACGTCGCCACCGCGACCCGCATTGGAGCTCTCGCTGCCGTCCAGCTTGTAGACGGTCTTCTGCGTGCCCTGGCCCGTTGTGCGCTCAATGGTGAGTTCGGTGGGCGTCTGGGTGATCGTGATCTGCTGGGGGTTAGCTGCACCACCACCACGGCCGGCCGGAGCCGGATCACTCTTCTCCATGTCCTGGATCCACTTGCCCGAGAAGTCGATCTTCGGGGCCTGGGCAAACGAGGGGACCGCCAATGCGACGGCCAGGAGAATCGCGAGAAATGCAAACCTTCTTGTCATGTTGCCGTTACTCCTTGTGGTTGACGTGACGTTACTCGAACCTCAGTGCTTCAATCGGGTCGAGCTTGGCGGCCTTGGTGGCCGGATAGAATCCAAAGAAGATGCCGGTGATAGCCGAAAAGGCAAAGGCCAGCACGATCGAATCGGGCGAAATCGCCGTGGGATACGCCCACACCTGCGTGACGATCTTGGCCAGCCCGAATCCACACGCGATGCCTATCCCGCCGCCAAACAGGCTCAAGACGACGGCCTCTACCAGGAATTGCATAAGGACGTCCCGACCCTTGGCGCCGATGGCCATCCGAAGGCCAATCTCGCGCGTGCGCTCCGTAACCGACACCAGCATGATGTTCATGATGCCGATGCCGCCGACCAGCAGCGACACGCCTGCGATCCCCGACAGCAGAGCCGTCATGGTCCTGGTCGTCTCGGTGCGCATGGCCGTCATCTCTTCGAGCGTGCGGAGCATGAAGTCGTCGTTGTCGCCCGGGAAGATGTTGTGACGCGTCCGCATCAAGGTCTCCACGCGGCTTTTCACCAGCGGCACCTCGTCGGCTGAGGTGGCCGAGATGGTCATGTTCTGGATGTGCTGGATTCCCATCAATTTCTTCTGGCACGTGGTGTACGGGATCAGGATGCTGTCATCCTGGTCGTCGCCGCCGGTACTGGCGCCCTTGCTGGTCATCACGCCAATCACTCTGAATGGCTGGTTCTTGATCCTGATGATCTGGCCGGTGGGATCCGCCTCCTCGCCGAACAGATTGTTCGATACGGTCGACCCGAGCACCGCCACCTTGGCCGAACTGGTGACATCCTGCTGACCGAAAAATGCCCCGTACTTGACGGCCCAGGAGCGGATCTGCGGCCACTCGACATCGATGCCATTGATGCGCGTCTGCCAGTTCTGATTGGCGGCGACGACCGTCTGCCGCGTGTTGACGCCCACCGACATATACTGGATGCCAGATACCTCGTTGCGAATCGCTGCGGCATCCTCGAGCGTCAGGGTCTGGGCCGCACCTGATCCCTGGCGCACGCCGCCCATCGAGAAATTACCGGCGTACACGTTGATCAAATTCGTGCCGGCCGCCTGGATCGACGTCTCGATGCCCTCCTGCGCGCCCCTGCCGAGGGCCACCATCGCGATGACGGCCGCGACGCCGATGATCATGCCGAGCATGGTCAGCGCCGTCCGCATCTTGTTGCGTCCGAGCGCCTTGAAGGCCACCCGGAAAATCATGAACAATCGCATCATGGTGATTACCCCGCCGCCAACTTGGCCGACACCGATGCGGCCGCCGCTGCGTCCGCCGCCTCCGCCGCCTCGCGGGACGGCAGGGCAGCCAGTTCGTCCTTGGCCATCCGGCGTTTGATGTTCTTGCTATCGAGCACGATATGGCCATCGCGAAACGAGACGGTTCGCGTGCCGTATTCCGCGATGTCGTGCTCGTGGGTGATCAGCAGGATCGTGATCCCCCGCTCGATATTGAGGCGTTGGAACACGTCCATCACCTCGATGCTGGTGCGGGTGTCGAGGTTGCCGGTCGGTTCGTCGGCCAGCAGGATCGACGGGTTGTTGATCAGCGCCCGTGCGATGGCGACCCGCTGCTGCTGACCGCCGGACAACTGGTTCGGATGGTGATGCGACCGCTCCAGCAGTCCGACAATCTCCAACGACGCCATGGCGCGCTTGCGCCGTTCCGCAGCCTTGATGTGGTCGCGGCTGTAGAGCAGCGGCAGTTCGACATTCTCAATCGCGCTCGTGCGCGAGAGCAGGTTGAATCCCTGGAAGACGAACCCGATGCGGTGGTTCCGGACCTTGGCCAGGTCGTCCCTCGACATCTTCGAGACGTCCTGGCCATCCAGAATGTACTGGCCCGATGTCGGGCGATCCAGGCAGCCCAGGATGTGCATGAACGTGGACTTGCCCGAACCCGACGGTCCTGTGACCGCCAGAAACTCGCCTTGCTCGACGTCCGCGGCCACGCCTCGCAGGGCATGCACCTGGATGTCGCCCACGACATAGGTCTTCTTCAGATTCCGAACCGAGATGACAGCCATGGCGCTAGCGCCCCCCACCGGGGCCACGCCCGCCGCCGCCGCCGCCCTGGAACGGGTTGGCGCCGCGTCCCTGCTGCTGGTTCTGATTGGGCTGGCCGCTCGGTCGAGCGGCGGCCGCCGCTGCCATCGCGGGCGTCACGATGTTGGTGACCAGTTCCTGACCTTCTTTCAGCTCCTCGCCAAGCAGTTCGGTCCAGGTGCCATCAGAGATGCCGAGCCGAAGTTGCACGGACTTGAGTTGTCCGCCGACATAGATCCAGGCGCGGCCTCGCGTCATCGTCGGTGGCAGCGCGCCGAACAGCTGATCAATCGTCTGTGCGCCAGGCTTGGAGGCCGCGATCGCGGAGATCCCAGCGCGCGCCGGTTGAGCCGCACCTGCGCGACCCGGCTGGCTGCCAGTCATGCCGCCGCCACCGCGTCCACCGCCGGCCCCGCGGCCCGCGCTCGGGTTGTTCGGATCGATGCCGCGCTCCTTCATCCTCGCGATAAACGCTTCGCGCTCGGCCGGAGTCATGTTGGCCATGCGCTCCTGCATGCTCTGCCGGCCGCCTCCGCGTCCACCGCCAGATCCGGCCTCGCCGGGTTGCCGGTTGCCGCGCTGTCCCCTCGTCTGGGCCGCACTCGTACTGGGCGCCTCGGCGGGCC
This sequence comes from Acidobacteriota bacterium, assembly GCA_026393755.1. Classification (NCBI taxonomy): domain Bacteria; kingdom Pseudomonadati; phylum Acidobacteriota; species Acidobacteriota bacterium. Next base: position 48,945 of record JAPKZO010000023.1, on the reverse strand, counting down.
GTGCCGGCGCTGGCGTGGACGCCGGTGTAGCCGCTGACGGGCGTGGGGCGCCGCCGGCAGGCGCCGCACCTGGTACCGCGACAGCGTTCTGGTCAGCCTCCCCGCGCGCACCGTTGGCCTGACCTCGAGTGCCACCACCGCTTCCCCCACCTGGGCCACCGCGCGCGCCGGCGGCGCGCGGCGCCAACTCGGCCGGGAACGGCAACTTCAGCGCATCGAAGACGTCCTTGGTCGGGCGGTACCTGTACGCCGCATTCGGGATCCGCAGCACGTCGGTCTTCTTGGCGATCTCGATGGTCACGTTGGCCGTCATGCCCAGCTTCAACTTGAGTAGCGGGTTCGGCACGTCGATGACGGTCGCATAGGTGACAACGTTCTGCGACACGATGGGATTGAGCCTGACCTGTGACACCGATCCGTAGAACTCCTCAGTCGGGAACGCATCGACCTTGAACCGTACGACCTGGTTTGGTCGTATGCGGCCCACATCGGACTCGTCCACGTTGGCGAGCACCTGCATCTGAGTCAAATCGCCGGCGATGATGAAAATGGTCGGGGCGTTCATGCTCGCCGCGACCGTCTGGCCCACGTCCACATTGCGCGAGATCACGATGCCGGTGATGGGCGCCGTGATAATCGTATGCTCGAGGCTGACCTGCGCCTGATTGAGCGACGCCTGCGCCTGGACAATCGAGGACTCGGACGACTTGAGCGACGCCTCGGCGGAGCGCACGTTGACCTGGGCCGTTTCCAGATCCTGCTGGGTCGCAATCTTCCGATCGAACAGGCTCTGCGTCCGCGTCAGCTTGTTGCGGCTGTCTTCGACCGTGATCTTGAGCCGATCGCGGTCGGTCTGTGACCGCGTCACGTTCGCCTGGGCCTGCTCGACCTGCGTCTGGAACAGTGACGGATCGAGTTCGGCCACGACCTGACCCTGCAGGACGATGGAATTGAAGTCGACATTGCGGAGTGACTTGATTTGGCCGGACACCTGGCTGCCGACCATGACCGTCCTGACGGCTTGCAGGGTGCCGGTGGCGCCGACCGACTCGACCACGTCGCCCCGGGTGACGGCGAGGTACGTGAACTTGGTCACTTCCTCGGGACGGCCGTACTTGTAGTAGGCGCCGACAGAACCGGCGATCACAACCAATACGATGAGAGTAATAGTCAGTTTCTTCATGTTTGATCCGGCCACGTTGGCACCGGCATCGCCGGCGCGTTCGCGGAACCTCCTGCGTTCATCTGCCGCCCGACCGCGTCTATCCTGTCCCGGGGCTTCGACCCGGGGGTCTCGCGCGCCGGACCCCTCCGTCAACCAACCGTCACACCGGGGAAAACTCGTATGGCCGCCTCCGCCCTCGGCTGGCGGCGGCGTCGCTATCTGCCCGTCACCGCGGTGACGCCACCGGAGCCGCCCGACGAAGGCGTAATCTGCACGCGATCGAACTCGGTCAGCGCAATTCGATAATCCAGTGCCGCTCTGAGCTCCGTGTTCCGGGCGTCATTCAGATCGCGCTGAGCCTGAACCACGAGGTAGTTGTACGACATGCCGACCTCGAACTTGCTTTGCTCGGCCTCGAGGCGCTTCTCCGACAGCTGCCGTGCGGCGATTGCCGCCTCGTACCGCCTGAAGGTGCTCTCCACATTCAGCGCCGCGTTGGTCACGTCGGTCGCCACCTGGAGTTCCGTCGCGCGCAACTGGATCTGCGACTGCTTGTACTGAACCTTTGCCTTGGCATATGCGATGTCGGCCGTGCTGTTGCCAATCGGGTACGAGAAGTTCAACTGGACGGTCCAGTTCGGGTACTGGACCTTTGAAAGCATCTTTGCGGCGTCGACCCAGTTACCGGGGACCGTGCCGATCACGTTGGTCCTGGTCGAGTCGAAGATGAACGTGTTACCGCCCAGCCCGCGCGTGCCATAGGTGGCCACCAGATCCAGCTGAGGCTTGAACTGATTATTGAGGTAGTTGATGGTGATGTCGCTACTATCCATCGTGCGCCGGGCCTGCACGAGATCCGTGCGCTGGGTAAGAGCGACTTTGATGGCCGCTTCCAGATTGACCGGTGTACGCTCGACGTTCACTCGATCGACTGGCTCGATCGTCGAATTCCACATGACGTCTTCGGTCCCACTCACAATCAGGCGTTTGAGCGTGATTTCGGCCGTCCGGCGGGTGGCCTCGGCCGACGTCAACGTCTGCCGCCTCGTGGCTGCCTCCGCCTGCGCGCTGATCACGTCCATCGGGGCCAGCGTGCCCACCTCGACGCGCGTCTGGTTGTCCTGAACCAGCCGTTCCGCCAGCGCCAGCGACTGCTTCGCAGCTTCGAGGGCCTGAATTGAGTAGACCAGGTTCCAGTACGCGTTTCGGGTGTTCGCCTGTGTATTGATGATGGTCGATTTCAGCTGAACGTCCGTCAGTTCGCGCGTGATCTTCCCGGTCAGGATCGAAAGACGCGTCGAGTCGATCTTGAAGTTGCGCCACAGCGGCTGCGTGTATGTGGCCGTGAGCTGCGACGTGTACTGTGGATTGAGGGTCGCAAATGTGCTGTTCGTATTTGTGCGGGTGTTGTTGAAGCCGACGCTTAAGTTCCCGCCGTACCACGGCATCAACTTGGTGACTCCCGCATTGAAGGCCTGCGACTGGTTGGTCACGTTGGTGCCGCCGTTGAGCAGCGAGGTCGGCAGAGGATTGCTGGATGTCGAATTGACCAACGACGTCACCGTGGGCAGGTACGCCGCATAGAACGAGCTCAGCGACATATCCTGCAGTTGCGGGTTCATCCGCGCGACGGTCAGGTCGATGTTGTTGTCGAGCGCCCGCTTGACGGCCTCGTCCTGCGTCAACTTGATGACCGGCCGCGCCTGCGCCCGTTCTTCGAGTGTCGGCCGCTGGGGAGCCGTCTGCTGCGTGGCCTGGTCGTACGTGGTCCGCGCGTACTTCGTCAACTCCTCGATCCGCAGCTTGTCGGCCGCGGCCTTCGATTCGGGTGACGACTGGGCGGCCACGCCAAACGGGCACATCACAATGGCGCCCGCGATCATGATGCCAACGGTAAGGTAACCTCGCCTCTTCACAAAAGTCCTCCCTCGCGCGGCATCCCTTCGAGCCGCTTCCGCACCACCGGGCCTTGACGCCGCTCTTTCTCCCGGGCATCGTGCATGGCCTTCATCTTGGCCCGCTGATCCGGCGTCAGCATCTGCCGCAACCGATAGATCATCAGGGTGCGATCCTTCCCCAACTGGGCCCGGGCGGTCTCGACCTGATCAATCAGCCTGACCACGTCCGCCTCGGGGAGCACGCCCGCGGCGACCACTTCTGAAAGCCGTTTCTCGAGTCGATCCAGTTCTTCCTTGTCCGTCGTCATCCGCGGCAAGATCTCCTGGTACACGTCCTCGGCCCGCTTGCACTGATCCGGCGTCAGACCAAGTTCAGTCTTGAATCGGGCGTCCTGCCACCACTTGAATGAAAACGCCTGCTGCAGCACACCAGACCGCGGCGGGGCTCCGCCCTGAGGAGGAGTCCCCTGAGCAGTCTCTTGAGCGGCGGCCACCGCGGACAAACCGACGCAGAACACGACTGCCAATATGAAACCGTACCACCTGTACTTCATGGCGGACCTGCACCTCCACCTTCTGGAATGAATTACGACAGGCGAAAGCCGGACGTTTACCAGAAATGAGCCAGAGAGGGTGACGATTGGTGTTCAGGCCCGCTCGGCCGTGGTCGTAGGCAGGTGTGCCGCCTGAACGACGGCCCCGGGTCACAGGCTGACGTCCTGGAGTCGAAAGTGCCCTCCAACGGAGACAGCACCTCAGGGAGCAGAATCCGCCGTAAATTCGGCCAACTTCAGGACCACCGCGCCCACCTGGTTATCCGGGGTCGACGCTCCCGCGGTCAAGCCAATCCGGATCGGGTCGGACAGCGGAAGCCACCCGACGGTTGTGACTTCCGTCTTCGACCCCACCGGCTTGTGCCGCAGTTCGGTCGGCGAGGTCAATGCCCGATCGTCGGCGACATGGTACGTGGGAACCCGTTCGGCGCAGATCCGAGCGAGATTGGCGGTGTTGCTGCTGTTGTAGCCGCCGATCACCAGCATCAAATCGAGCGGGAACTGGTTCAACAAGGCCAGCACCGCGTCCTGACGGTCCTGCGTCGCGCTGCAGATCGTGTCGAACGCCCGAAAATGGCTGGCCAGCGCCCTGGTGCCGTAACGGGCGGCCATCGCCGCCTTCAGCATGTCGCTGATTTCGAGCGATTCCGTCATGAGCATGGTCGTCTGGTTGGCCAGTCCGATACGAACCAGATCGCGCTCCGGATCGAACCCTTCCGAACACGCCCCCTCGAAGCGGGCCACGAACGTCGCGCGGTCCACGCGGCCGGCAATGTAGCGGCACACGACTTCGGCCTCGTCGCGATTCAGTACGACCAGGTACCGCCCGAGAGGCGTGTGAATCGCCTGCGAGGCGGTCGCCCGGGTTTCCTCATGGTGCACCTTGCCGTGGATGAGGGAGGTAAAGCCGTCGGCGGCATAGCGGCGCACGTTCTTCCAGACGTTCAGCACCGACCCGCACGTCGTGTCCACCAGCGTGCAGCCCCGCCGGTCGAGCCGCTGCAGCATGTCGAGGCTCACCCCGAAAGCGGGCAGAATCACGACCGCATCGGGGCCGAGAGCGTCAATCGATTCACCTGGCGCATCGAGAAACCGGATGCCGCTCGTCCTGAGCTTGTCGTTGACGTGCGGGTTGTGGATGATCTCGCCGGCCAGGTAGACGCGGGCGCGCGGGAACTTCCGGCGCGTCTGATAGGCGTAGTCGACCGCCCGATCGACGCCATAACAGAATCCGAACTCCCGGGCGAGGTGCACCGTGAGGCGGCCAGACCGATAGGTGAAATCCCCGCTCTTGAGTTCCTCCACCAGCGAACTTCGGTAGTCCAGATCGAGCTCACCGGCCACCGCCGCCTTCAGGTCGAGACCTCTTCGAAAGATGAGAGATGACATGGGGTGCGACTATTGTACCTCGACCACACTCAGTCCCCCAGCGTGATCCGGGCGTCGGCGGCGAAGCAGCCGGCCGGATCGGCGGACGCGAAGAACGGGTTGATGTCGAGTTCGCGAATTTCTGGAAAGGCCGTCAGCAGTTGACCCAGGCGCAGCAGCGTCTGCTCCAGCGCGGGCAGGTGGACGTGTTCTCCGCCTCGCGCACCGGCGAGAATCGGAAACGCCTTGATCGACCGCACCATTTCCGCCGCGTCGACATCCGAGATCGGATGCACGCGGAACGCGACGTCCTTGAGAATCTCGACGAAGATGCCGCCGAGGCCGAACATCATCAGCGGCCCGAACTTCGGATCGACAGACACGCCGAAGATCGTCTCGGTGCCGCCGACCATCCGCTGCACCACGAGCGTCGCGAGAGGGTCGGCAGCCGTGGCCGCCCGCAGCAATTCGGCGGCGAGGCGGTGCACCTCCTCCGGCGTGCGCACCTTGAGCCGGACGCCCCCCACGTCGGACTTGTGAATGATGGCCGACGAGCTGATCTTCAGGGCCACGGGGAACCCAAGCTGAGTGGCGACGACCACGGCCTGTTCGGGATCCCGCGCCTCGTGCCAGGGCGCGACCCGAATCCCCGCCCCCTCCAGCACCTGCTGCGCCTCGACGAGCGTCAACTGGTGCCGGCCCGCGGCTCTGCAGGGATCGAGGATGTCCTTGATGCGCGCATGGTGGAAGTCGGTGAAAACCACCGCGCGCCCGACAGGCCGTTCCAGCCACCGCCGGTACCTCACCAGGGCCGAGAGCGCATGCGACGCGTCTTCGGGGAACGTATACACCGGAAGGCCCGCCCGCTTCAGCAGGTCGACGGCATCCTCGGCGCCGGCTTTTCCCATGAACACGACGAGGACGGGCTTGTTGCTGCCCTCGAGGCCCCTCAGGATCGCGGTCGCGACGCCGACATTGTCGAACATCTCGAGCGACGTGAAGATCGTGATGATGGCGTCGACATTCGGATCACCGACCAGCGCGCGAAGGCAGGCTTCATAACTCTGCGGCGTGGCGCTGGCGATCATGTCAACCGGGTTGGCGACGCTGGCCTCCGGCGCGAGTACTCGGCGCATCCGTTCCTGCGTCTCAGGCGCCAGCGCGGTCATCCGAAGGCCGAGCTGCACGCAGGCGTCTGTCGCGAGAATGCCAGGGCCGCCCGAATTTGTGAGGATTGCGACCCGATCGCCCCGGGGCACGGGCTGCGTGGCAAACGCCGACGCGTAGACAAACAACTCCTTAATCGACGCCGCGCGGATGACGCCGCACTGCGCGAGCAATGACTCGACGGCGATATCGGCGCCGGCCAGCGACCCGGTGTGCGACGCCGCCGCCCGCGCGCCGGCGGCCGTCCGACCTGACTTCACGGCGAGAATCGGCTTGGTCGCGGTCACCCGCCGCGCGATTTCGACGAAACGACTCGGGTTGCCAAAGCTCTCCAGGTACATCAGGATGACTTTGGTCCGCGGATCGTGCTCCCAGTACTCGAGCATGTCGTTGCCCGACACGTCGACCTTGTTCCCGAGCGAGACGAACATCGACAGACCGAGCCCGAGGTCCCGCATCGACGCGAGCACGGCTTCGCCGAGCGCGCCTGACTGCGACGAGAACGCGATGTTGCCCGGCAGCGGTTCGGTCGCCGAGAACGTCGCCTGCAGCCGCACCAGCGGATCGGTGTTGATCACACCCATGCAGTTCGGGCCGACCACGCGCATGCCGTACTTCCTGGCGATGCCAAACAGCTCATGCTCCAGTCGGGCGCCCGCCTCGCCGACTTCCTTGAAGCCGGCGGTGATCACGATGACGCCCTTGACGCCCTTCCGGCCGCACGACTCCATCGCCTCGAGGGCAAACCGGCTTGGCACCACCAGAATGGCCAGATCAACGGGACCGGGAATCTGCTCGACCGAGGTGTGGCACCGCAGGCTATGCACGACCGGCGTGGCCGGATTGACCGGCGCGACCTCGCCCTGAAATTCGCAGAGGAGCAGGTTGTGCAGGATCTCCCATCCGATCGAATGTTTCTGGCGCGAAGCGCCGATCACGGCAATCGACTTTGGACGAAAAATCGGGTCGACCGAACTGGCGGCCATCCGGTCTTGAGGCGGCATGACGTCCACGAATCCTTTCAGGGGGCAGGGATGACGTCGCAGAACAGCTTGGCCTAGTGAATGCCAGAACTGGTCTGAAGCGCCGCCGGATCAACGCCCAGCCGTCGAATCGCGGCCTCCCACATCTCGGCGGGCCTGGTGTCGAAGACGATGTCGCGCGTGACATCGCTGATGAGCCACGACGACTCGGTCAGTTCGCGGTCCAGCTGCTGCGGCCCCCATCCGGCGTAGCCCATCAGCAGGCGGGCATTGGCCACTGGCGGCCCTTCGATCAGCTCCCTCAGCAGTTCGGCCGACGACGACACGAAGACGCCGGTGCTCACCTCGAACACGTCCCCTCCCGGAGGCTCTTCGGGAAGCAGCAGTGCACCGCGCTCTGGCTCCACGGGTCCCCCGAGCCAGACTTCGATGCCACTGTCTCCAGCGAGCGGCGGCACGAAATCGACCACGCTGGCCGCCGTCTTGCCCGTCGGGCGGTTGAGCACGAGTCCCCACGCGCCATCCTCGCTGTGCTCACACAACAGGATGACGGTATGGCGGAAATCCGGCTCGATCAACTGCGGCATCGACAGCAGCAGCTTCGGCGCCAGTTTCGGCGATGGCGGGCGGTCGTCATCCATGGGGAGATTGTACGACAGGTCGGGGAAGCGGGTCAGAGAAGTGAGAAGTGACAAGCGAGGAGGAGAGTAGGTACCAAGGTGATTTGCGAAGCGGCCCCTCGAACCAAGCCGACAGCGTCAGTTCGCAAGACGCACCGTGAGGGCCGGGACTGTCGGCGCGAAGAGCGCAACCGTAAGGCCGGCGACGAGCCCCGGCAAGGTGCCTTTTGGTGCGCTTGAGTGAGCGGGGACGCGGAGCGAAGCACCTTGGTGCCTCATCCTCGTCTCGCTGTTCAGCGCAGTTACACGTCCGTCGGCGAATAGCCGTCAGCCGAAGGGTTCTTCAGATACCGGTCGATTGCCCGTGCCGCTTTGCGTCCCGCCCCCATCGCCGAAATCACGGTCGCACCGCCGGTGACAATGTCACCACCCGCGAAGACGCCCGGCTTCTGCGTCGCTCCCGTCGCATCGTCGGCGAGGATGTTGCCCCACTTGTTGACCGGAAGATCCGGCGTGGTATTGCGGATCAACGGGTTGGCCCCCTGGCCGATCGCGAAGACGACGGTATCGACCTCGATGTCGAATTCCGAGCCCTTCTGCGGCACCGGGCTGCGCCTGCCCGAGGAATCCGGCTCGCCCAGCTCCATCCTGATGCAGCGCATGGCGCGCACCCGCGAATGTTCGTCGGCGAGAATCGCCGTCGGCGCGGCGAGCATCATGATCTGGACGCCCTCTTCCTCGGCGTGCTCGACTTCTTCTCGGCGGGCCGGCATCTCCCGGCGCGTGCGGCGGTAGACCAGATACGCGTTGTCCGCCCCCAGCCGCAGGGCCGTGCGCACCGCGTCCATGGCCGTATTGCCTCCTCCGATGACCGCCACGTTCTTTCCCCGAATCGTCGGTGTGTCCGAGACGGGGAACAGGTACGCCTTCATCAGATTCGAGCGGGTGAGGTACTCGTTGGCCGAGTACACGCCGATCAGGTTGATGCCGGGGATTTTCGGAAACGTCGGCAGGCCCGCGCCGGTCGCGATAAAGACCGCCTCGAACCCGAGTTCGGTGAACAGTTCGTCGACCGTGAAGATCTGGCCGATGACGTGATTGGTCTTGATCTCCACGCCGATGCGCTTCAATGCTTCAATTTCGCCCGCGACGATCGCCTTCGGCAGCCTGAATTCGGGGATGCCGTAAACGAGCACCCCGCCCGCCTTGTGCAGCGCCTCGAAGATCGTGACGCCGTGGCCCATCTTGGCGAGGTCGGCGGCCACCGTGAGGCCGGCCGGCCCGGATCCCACCACCGCGACCTTGTGGCCGGTCGGCGGCGCCGGCGGCGTGTCGTCGGCAAACTTTAACAGCGACGCGTAGTCGGCGACGAACCGCTCAATCCGGCCGATGGCGACGGGCTCGAACTTCACACCCAGCGTGCACTTGACCTCGCACTGTTCTTCCTGCGGGCAGACGCGGCCGCAGATCGCGGGCAGCACATTGCGGTCCATGAGGGTCTTGAAGGCGCCCTCGAAGTTGCGCTCCGCGACCTCCTGAATGAACTTCGGGATGTCGATCTCGACCGGGCAGCCGGAGACACACGGGTAGTTCTTGCACTGGATGCAACGCTGCGCCTCGAGCACCGCCAGGTCGACCGGGTAGCCCAGGGCGACCTCCTCGAAGTTGTGGGCGCGCGCGACCGCATCCTGCAGCGGCATCGCATTCTTTGTCTTCTGCGTAATCTTCTTGGCCATGGAACAGCAACGCTCGTCAAAGAGGGCCCGCCTGAAGCGCGGCCACGGGGGTCAGTTCGAGATGGCCTGGCAGGCCACGCGTTCATTGTAGAGTCTGAGCGATTCGGCTTCCTGCTCGCGGTACGCCCGCAGCCGCGCGCCCAGTTCGTCAAAGTCCACCAGGTGCCCGTTGAATTCGGGGCCGTCGACGCAGACGAACTTCTGTTCGCCGCCGACCGAGACGCGGCACCCGCCACACATGCCCGTGCCATCCACCATCAGCGGATTCAGACTCACCGTGGTCTTGATGCCGAGCGGCTTGGTCAGCGCGACGACAGCCTTCATCATCGGCAGAGGACCCACCGCGACTACCTCGTCGAAGGTCGCGCCCTCGGCGAGCAGTCCCCGCAGGGCGTCGGTCACCAGCCCCTTGGCGCCGGCGGACCCATCGTCGGTCGTGACGATGACGCGATCGACTACCGCGCGGAGCTCCTTCTCGAGGATGACGAAATCCTTTGTCCGGCCGCCGACGATCGCCACCACCTGACCGTGCAGCGCTTTGGCCCCGCACGCGATGGGATAAACCACCGCCGTGCCGATCCCGCCGCCGATGCAGCAGACCCTGGCGTTGGGATGGATCTCGGTGCCCCTGCCGAGCGGACCCGCCACGTCGAGAATGGCATCGCCGACGTTCAGCGCGTTCAATTGCTTGGTCGACTTGCCCACGCCCTGGACGATGATGGAAATCGCCCCGCGCTGCTTGTCGACGTCCGCGATGGTGAGCGGGATGCGTTCGCCGTCCTCGGATGTTCTGACAATCACGAACTGCCCGGGCTTTCGCTTGCGGGCGATGTGGGCGCCCTCGATCCAGAATCGCGCCACATCTGGGGCCAGAATGTCCTTGCTCAAGATTCGGTGCACGGGTGAGGCTCCGGAGACAACGGGAATGGTTAGAGGCCAGCACTGCCGGGAACTTGGCGGTCCAGCCGGACGGCTTGCGTACCTAGCAAAGACGATACCACGTGGCATGGGTCCTGATCGAGCCGGGCGTGACCGATTCCCGTCAGTCGTGCTCGATGGATCCGGATGTCGATGGATCCGAAGAAGCCGGAGTCCGTAAGTGAAGTAACATGCCGGCCACGTGCCGGCTGGTGCACGCTGGTGATTCGCCATGATCCTTGTTGCCTGGTTTCGCTCGTGTGCGGCCTACGTCTACCTGTGCCTCTTCGTCGGACTGATCGGCCCGCCGGCGCTGCTGTTGGCCTGGGCGACTGGATGGGTCCGCCCCCTGCCGGTGCTCGGGCGGTTTGCCGCGATGACCGCCCGCCAGATCTTTGGCATCCGCGTGACGGTCGAAGGCCTCGATCATGTGCGGGCCGACCGGCCCTCGGTGTACTGCATCAACCACCGCAGCCACGTGGACATGATCGTGTTTGAGCTGATCCTGCCGAACTGCCCGAAGTTACGCGCCCTCTACAAAGCCGAGCTGAACAGGATTCCTGTTCTCGGGATGGTGCTTCGGACGGCCGGCTTCGTGCCGGTCGAGCGGACCAGGCGCGATCGCGCCATTGAGGCCGTCGATCTGGCGGTTGAGCATCTCAAGGCGGGAGAGTCGTTCTTGCTCGCTCCCGAAGGGACGCGCAGCCGGACCGACCAGATGCTGCCGTTCAAGAAGGGCGGCTTCGTGATGGCGATCAAGGCGCAGGTGCCGGTGGTGCCGATTGCCATTATCGGGTCGGATCGTGCGATGCCGCGGGGACGGTTCTATGCGACGCCGGGCCGCGTTCTCGTCAGGATTGGCGAGCCGGTGCCGACCACGGGGCTTGGATTCGAAGATCGCGACCGGCTGGCGGCCGACGTGCGGCGGCGAATGGAGAAGATGCTCGGACGAGCGCAATGAATTGCGCCCCTACGGGTGACCGTGAGGGCGTTGATCGGAGCGGCGCGATTCATCGCGCCCGAACTACCGGTTGCCGAAATTGTCGTCGTCGGGGTCGAGCGGCTTCCCGGACGGCATCTGGCTATCCGACAGGAAGACAAGCGACTGATGGGAGGGGACTTCGAACCTGCGCCGGCACGTGCTGCACACGATCAGGTCGTCGGTGCGGATCATGTAGCTGCGCAGTTTGGGGAACATCGCGCGATCGCGTTCGTCGGCGCCAGGCGGCAACCGGTCCTTCTTGATCCGTCGAATCCACCGCAGCTGGTATTCGTTCCGCCGCTTGCAGTGAGGACACGTGTAAGCGGCCGGCTTGGTCTCTGGTTTCTCGATGTAGAAGTCCCGCTCGCTGAGCGCCATACTCGTATCATAGCAGGAGCGCCGGATCCAGGGTGGCTCGCGGATCGGGTTCGGACCGGTGCCATGGAGGACGCATGATTCGGCTCGGGATCGATATGGGCGGGACTAAGATCGAGGGGATTGCACTCGGCCGGGATGGCGGCGTGCTGGCCCGCCGCCGAGTTCCCACTCCCCGCGGCGACTATCCGGGGACAGTGGCGGCGATTGCCGATCTGGTGGCCGGTCTCGAGCAGGAAGCCGGGGAGCCCGGCACAGTCGGCGTCGGGATTCCCGGTACGATTTCTCCGGCAACCGGGTTGATCAAGAACGCCAATTCGGTCTGGCTGATCGGCCGGCCGTTTGAGCAGGACCTTGCCGCGCGGCTGGGCCGCCGGGTCCGTCTCGCCAATGACGCGAACTGCTTCGCGCTGTCGGAAGCGTCGGATGGCGCAGGCGCCGGGGCAGCTGTCGTCTTCGGTGTGATCGTGGGCACCGGGACCGGCGGCGGCATCGTGGTGCACGGCCGGGTCGTGACGGGGCCGAACGCGGTCGCGGGGGAGTGGGGGCACAATCCGATGCCGTGGCCGATGCCGGACGAATGGCCAGGGCCGCCGTGTTATTGCGGGCGCCACGGGTGCATCGAGAGCTTTCTGTCCGGTCCGGGGTTGGCCAGGGACCATGAGTGCTACACCGGTGAATGCGTCTCGGCCGAGACGATTGTCGAGCGGGCCCGCCGATCGGACGCCGCCGCCGAGGCCACGCTGCAGCGCTACGAAGAGCGGATGGCCCGAGCGCTCTCCGGGGTGATCAACCTGCTGGATCCTGATGTCATCGTGCTCGGCGGGGGAGTGTCGAAACTCGAGCGACTGTATGCGCACGTTCCGCCGCTGCTGGGTCGGTGGGTATTTACCGATCGCGTCGACACGAAAGTGCTGCCTCCGAAGCATGGGGATGCGAGCGGCGTCCGCGGTGCCGCGTGGCTGTGGCCGGCGGATGACGCAGCCAAATAGTCCCGATCTTTGATCGACCGCGTGCGCGACGCCGACATTCTTTGCTATGCTATTAACGTTCCCGCGTGTCGGCCCATCCGGGGTTGTCCACGGTAGTTGCTGCAGGCTCGGCGTTCGGCCCCCACAGCCCAAGAGCTTCGCAGACGGTTGGAACCACCTTCGATTCCAGGACTCTTATGAACACGGATCTCGTAATTGGTATGGCCGGCTCCGGCGGAGACGGCATCGTGTCGGCTGGTGAGTCGCTGTTGACGGCAGCGGCGATTGAGGGGTATCACGGCGTGCTCGCCAAGAGCTTCGGCCCCCAGATCCGCGGAGGCGAATCGAGCTTCCGCCTGCGCCTGTCGACCACCAAGATGTTGAACACCGGCGGCACGCTCGATATCGCGGTCGCGCTCAGCTGGGACGATTTCCTCCGCTTCGGCGGAGAGCTCCCGGTTGGGGGGCACACCACGGTGGTCTACGACAGCATCACGAAGGTGCCGATCGACAGGATTCCGCTCGTGGGTGTCCAGCCGATCGAAGTGCTCGCCGTGCCGATCGAACAGATGGCGCGCGAGACTGGCGGCAGCGAACGCGCGAAGAACACCGTCGTCCTCGGACTGATGGCCGGGTGGCTCGGCATCGCGCGCGAGCCGATGATGGCGGGCATCCGCAAGCGTCTTGCCAAGAAGGACGCCGAGATCATCGACAAGGCCGTCAAGGCGTTTCACGCCGGTTTCGAATATGCGTCGGCGCACCCGCTGACCTCGGATCGGAAGATGGCGCCGCCCGCCAAGGCGTCGGCGAAATTCGTGGTGGACGGAAACGACCTCTGCGCCGCGGCGGCGATCGTGGCGGGTTGTGATTTCTTCGCGGGGTACCCGATTACGCCCTCGACCGAAATCATGCAGTTCCTTTCGCGCGAAATCTGGAAGTACGGCGGGACGGTGATGCAGGCCGAAGACGAGATCGCGGGTATCGGCGCGGTGGTTGGCGCGTCGTTCGCGGGCAAGAAGGCGATGACGGCGACGTCGGGGCCGGGCATGTCGCTCAAGACCGAGATGCTGGGTCTGGCCAGCATCGCCGAACTGCCGCTGGTGTGCGTCAATGTGCAGCGAGGCGGCCCATCGACCGGCATTCCCACCAAGGCCGAGCAGTCCGATCTGTTTCAGGCCGTATTTTCCGCCCACGGCGACGTGATCCGACCGGTGCTGGCGCCAGTCAGCGCCGAGGACATGTACGGCATCACCATCGAGGCCTTCAATATCGCCGAGCAGTACCAGAGCCCGGTCATCATCCTGTCGGACCAGGAAGTGGGCCAGCGCAAGGAGACGGCCGAGCCGATCGATGCCAGCCAGGTGCACATCATCAATCGTCGGGTCCCCGGTGCCCAGGAACTCGAGAAGTACGTGCGATTCCGGTTCACCGAATCGGGCATCAGTCCCATCAGCCATCCGGGCATGCCCGGCGGAAACTACCTCGCGTCGGGCATCGAGCACAATGAACCTGGCGCGCCGACTGCCAGCGGCGAGATGCACTCCAGGATGAACGAGAAGCGTCTCCGGAAGTTCCGGCCGCTGCTCGATCGGCGGGACCTGTTCATCATCGACGGCCCGCCGGATGCGCCCATTGCGCTCATCAGCTGGGGCAGCGTGGCAGGCGTCGCCATCGAGGCACTGCAGATCGCCCAGCAGCAGGGCCTGAAGGTCAAGCTGCTGGTGCCGAAGCTGATGTACCCGGTGTCGGAAGCCATCTACGCGGACTTTTTCCTGTCGGTCAAACGGGGTCTGGTGGTGGAGCAGAACCACCAGGCGCAGCTGTTCCGCCTGATTCGCATGTTCGTCGATGTACCGTCCGGCATGCAGACACTGGCCAAGAGCGGGTCGAATCCGATCACACCGCTCGAAGTGGTCGACCGTCTCAAACAGATCACGCTGGCGCTTCAGCAGGGCAAGGACCGCGAACCGTCAGAGGTGTAGGGATTTCGGCGAAGGACGTTTCGGAGAGAGGACCTCGGTATGAGCACGACAGCAACGACGAGACCGATTCAGGACTATACGGCCAAGAACTACAAGAGCGACCTGAAGCCCATCTGGTGTCCGGGCTGCGGCGACTTCGGCGTGGTGCAGGCCATCTATCGCGCGCTGGCGAACATCGGCCGCCCGCCGCACGAGATCGCGTTCGTGTCAGGCATCGGATGTTCCAGCCGGATTCCCGGCTACACGACCGCGTACGGGTTCAACACCGTGCACGGACGGGCGCTGCCGATCGCGCAGGGCATCAAGCTCGCCAACCCGGATCTGCTCGTGCTGGTGGCCGGCGGCGACGGTGACGGCTTCTCGATCGGCGGCGGACACGTCGCGCATGCGATTCGCCGCAATGTCGATCTCACCTACATCGTGATGGACAACCAGATCTACGGCCTCACCAAGGGGCAGCTCTCGCCGACCTCACGGCGGGGGCTGGTCTCGGTGACATCCATGTACGGCTCGATCGAAGCGCCCGTCAACCCGCTGCTCTACGTGCTCGGCTACGGCGCGGAGTTCGTGGCGCAGGGCACGCCGGCCGACATGAGCGGCCTGGCGAAGGTGATCGAAGAGGGGATCCGCTTCCCCGGATTCGCCTTCATCAACGTCCAGTCTCCGTGCGTCACCTATGGCATGGACGATCAGCAGCTCAAGGCGCAGAAGGCGCTGATGCAGCCGCTGGAATCGCTGAACCACGATGCGTCGAACAGCCTGGCGGCGATGGGGCTGGCGCAGCAATACGGCGAAAAGCTCTATACGGGCGTCTTCTACAGAAAAGGCACGCCGAGCCCGACGTTCGAGGGAACCGCCCGCGCCAGACAGCAGGAGCTCGGTGCCGGAACACGGCCGCGGGCCCAGGTGCTGGATCTGTTCAAACTGAAGAAGTAGGCTCGGCCATCACGCGCCGGAAGATGATGGAGTAGTGGCGAATCGTCCGCGGCGCGTGTGCGCCGATCGACGCGATGACGACGACCGCCAGCAGGATGGGCACCCGATAGCTCCACCACCACGGAATCAGGCAGAGCAGCCCCAGCTTCGCGTAGAGCATCAGCGCGCATCCCTGATGCGCCCAGTGGACCGATGCCCACATTTCGAGCGCAATCATTGCCGCGCCACTGCCGATGGCCAGCCACAGCGCCGTCTCGAGGCGGAGGGCCGGCACACCGAAGACGTGCCCCCCGAGCAGCGTGCCGGTGGCCGCAAGATGAACCGTTCGCGCAATGATGTTCCAGGCCCGCGAATAGGGTATCCTGCGGCGCGGCGCGATGCCCGAACCGGTCACTTGTGGCGGACGTCCCATCGACTGGCCTCCTTTTGCGCGTGCGCGTTGCGCCCCCGACGCCGGCGCGCGAGACGCGACGGACTCCGTCGCAGATTATAGTCGGGCGGACACGGTCTGGTGTGGCGTCGGAGTGCTCATGGACAACATGGCTATCAGGAGCGCTCGTGATGGCGACCGGGAATGGGCCGCCTCCTTGATGGCGGCATCGGAGCCCTGGTTGACGCTGCGGCGCCCGTACGACGCCTGCCTGGCATCGTGCTGGCATCCTCTGGACGAACTGCATATTGCCGAAATCGACGGTGGGCGGTGCGGATTCGTCCTGGTTCGCCCGCAGGGAATCGCCGGCGCCCCCTACGTCGTCTCGATCGCGGTTGCCGACGCGTTCCGGTCGCGCGGCGTGGGCCGAGCCATGATCGCGTTTGTCGCGAAGCGCTTCGCGACGCGTGCCCGGCATCTGTTCCTCTGCGTGTCGTCGTTCAACCTCCGGGCGAAAGCCCTGTACGAGCGCGAGGGATTCGTGCAGGTGGGCGAGCTGCCGGATTTCATCATCGAGGGCGCGTCGGAACGACTGATGTGCCGGCGGCTCACGCCGGCAGACGGCCGGTAACGACAGGCCATTTGTGGAGAACCCGCTGATGACACCACCATGCGCGGTGATTCTGGCGCGCGGCCTCGGGACGCGGATGCGTCGAGACGAACACGCGGAGGGAGTGGGAGACGAACAGTCGCGCGTCGCCGCGACGGGCGTCAAGGCGATGATCCCGATCGGCCGGCCGTTTCTCGACTTTGTCCTGAGTGCGCTGGCCGACGCCGGGGTGCGCCACGTCTGTCTGGTGATTGGGCCCGAGCACGACGCCGTGCGGCGCTACTACACCGAGACCGTGGCGCCGACCCGCGTTCGCATCAGCTTCGCCGTCCAGGAGCGGCCGCTCGGCACAGCCGACGCCGTGACAGCCGCCGCGCCGATCGTCGGGAACGAAGACTTCCTGGTGCTGAATTCCGACAACTACTACCCGGTGGACGCATTCCGCGCGCTCGTCCGCATGCAGGGAGCCGGATTGGTGGCATTCGAGCGGGACGCAATGGTCCGCGAAAGCAATGTTGAGGCCGACCGCGTTCGCCAGTTCGCCATCGTGCGTATCGCGCCTGACGATTCGCTGGTGGACGTGATCGAGAAGCCGGACGAAGCCACGCTGGCGTCGTCCGGCGGCGAAGTGTTTCTCAGCATGAATTGCTGGCGGTTCACCCGCGACGTGCTGGACGCGTGCCGGCGGGTGAAGCCCTCATCGCGGGGCGAGCTCGAGATTCCTGACGCCGTGCGCCTTGCGCAGCGCGACGCGGGCGTCAGGTTTGCCGTGGCACGGATGCGCGCCGGCGTGCTCGACCTGTCCAGCCGAGGCGACATCAGCCGCGTGGCCAGCCGGCTCGCCGGCGTCCAGGTGACACTGTAGTGGTGCCTCAATCCGGCGAATGTCCTAATCACTCCGGGAGTCATCAACTCTGGGAGTGATGATATCCGGAGTGTTGGGCTCTCAACGTGCGGTAGTCGGTCTTCCCGGTGCCGAGCACGGGAATCGCGTCGACCTGCACGATCTGCCGGATGTTGTGGAGCGCGCTCAGGCCAGCCTCCTTGATGAGTGCGTTGACGTGCGACCGATCCGCCGGCGCGCGCGTGAAGAGTGCGATGTCCGGGCTCTCGGGGTCGCCGAGTGCATCGATGGCAATGACCGGGCCCTCATCGCCTGGCTGGGCAAAGTGCTTCTGCAGGGCCGACTCAATCGCCGGCAGCGAGATCATCTCTCCACCCAGCTTGACGAAGCGCTTGAGGCGTCCCTGGAAGTAGAGCGTGCCGTCGGCGGTCGCGCTCACCAGGTCGCCCGTGCGGTACCATGAGCGGCCCTCGAACTCCACAAACGGCGATTCGCCGGTGTAATGCAGGTACCCGCCAAACACGCTCGGACCGCGAACCAGCAGCATTCCGGTCTCGTCGGGAGCCGCGCGCCGGGTGACGTCGAGATTGACCACGACGCCCTCGACCCTCGGCAAGAGCCGTCCGACGCTGCCGGGCACGGGCGCGTCCATCGGGGTCACCGAGACGACCGGCGAACATTCCGTGATGCCATATCCTTCGAGAATGATCGCGCCCGGCACTCGCGTGCGCAGCGCGTCGTACAGCTGGGTCGGACACTTCTCGGCGCCGGTGACCGCGAGCCGAAGCGAGTCGAGCTGTCGCGGCCCCGCCGCCCGGACGATGCCGGCGAGAAACGTCGGCGTCGCGAAGATCACGGTGGCGCGGGCGGCGTCGATCTTTTGCGCGATGAGCGCCGCCTCGGTCGGATTGGGGTGATAGGCGGTGCGCATGCCGATGCAGAGCGGAAGCAGCAGCGTGGCCGTCAGGCCGAATGAATGGAACGGCGGCAGTAATCCCAGCAGCACGTCCCGTTCCTCCAGCTGTCCCATGGTCAGGATGTCGCCGACATTGGTGAGCAGGTTGGCGTGCGTCAGCGGCACCGCCTTGGGGACGTTCTCCGAACCGCTCGTAAACAGCACGACGGCGACCTCTCGCTGCGGCACCCTGGCGAGCGACCGACGGCCGACGGATCCGCGAATGGCCGCGATGAGCTTGTCCAGCGGACCGAGCGACGCGATCAGATCTTCGACATACAGGAGCCGGTCCTGAATCTCCGTCAGGTCGGTGCCGAGTCCGGTCAGCTTGGTCGTCAGCTCCCGCGGTGTGATCACCGTGCCGACACCCAGCGAGTCGAGCGACTGACGAATCGTGCGCATGCCGGCGGTCCAGTTGACCATCACCGCCGTCTTGCCGCACGCGAGCGTCGTCAGCGTGAGCACCGCGGCGCCGACCGAGGCGGGCATCATGATGCCGACGTACTCGCCCGGCAGCTTCTCGATGATCGGCTTCAGCGCAAAGATCGCCGTGACCAGATCCCGGTAAGTCCGGACGCCGCTCTTCTGGTCGGCCACGATCGGCTGCCTCGGCCGCGCGGAGACCTGGACGAGGAACGCGTCCATCAGGGTGCGGCTCGCCGGCAGCGCGAGCCGCGTGCGGTTGTCGGCGTCGGTGAACCAGTTCGCGGCCATCGGCGGCAGGTCCGCCGGTACGACGGCCGACACACCGCGTCCGGCGGCCGCCAGCGCCACATCGCCGACCGTCACCAGGCTCTCCGGCGTGCCGACAGAGAAGCCAAACTCGGCTTGAATCCACGTGACCAGTTCGGCGAGCGCGAGGCTGTCGAGGCCGACATCGCGCGCCAGCACGTGCGACATGGTGAGGTCCTGGCGTCCCGACATCTCGGCCAGATGCGCGAGTACCGCGTTCCTGACGACGGGCGCGACCGGCGAGGCGTCAGCCCGTGGCAGCTCGTGAACCGGCTCGGGCCGGATCTGCGGCCCGCCGGATTCCCAGAATCGGTAGGGAACATACGTGTTGCGGGACGTCTTCGCGTTGTAGAACGCTTCCATGTACCGATTCATCGCCGACCGGCTGCCCCGCCGCGGAAAATCGGCCGGTTCGACGCACTCGATCGTCACGCGGCGCCGGGGCATGAAGAAGATGCCGTTCTTCAGCAGGTGCTTCACCCCTTCCATGAGGATCGTGCCAAACGGGGGAACGCGGCCCGTCGCCGCCCAGCTGAACGAGCTGCCCCAGAGGCCGTCGTGGCGCATCAGGATGATCCGGACGTCCGGAATGGCCTTGACGATCGTCTCAACACCACTGGCGCTCCCGAGATCCTCGAGGAGTTGCCGCTTGATCCGCCCGGCGGGGTAGAGCAAGATGCGCTCCCCTGACCGGAGTCCGTCGATCAGATCAGCGACGGCCTTCTTCATGCCCTCGCGCGCGGCAGCTCCCCTGAGTTCCATGTTGGGCAGAATGCGGGTGCCGAAGACTTTCACGACTTTCCCGAGCGCCGTGCGACCGACCTGGTACTCGTCGGCGAGCGGGCGCAGCTTGAAACGGGGAAACAACCACGCGACGAGAATGACGGGATCGACCAGGGCGGCGTGATTCGGCAGAAAGAGGATGCCGCGAGCATCCGCCTTGGCGAGCGTCTCGAGGCCCTTGAACTCGATGCGATATCTGAGCGCGATGAGCGGACGTGCGGCGAAGGCGATGGCGCAGCCGAGCAGGTAGAGGGCAAGACGGGTCATTGTTTCTCCGCAGGCGCGACGACCGGCCTCAGTTGTCGATCCAGATCGACGATTGCAATGACGCCGAATCCTTTTGGGGTGCCCACCGAGAACCGCGCGTCGCGAATGATCACCCGATAACCGCCTTCTGGCCCGGGCACCACTTCGTAGCTTGGAAAGCGGAGCCATCGGCGCGTGCCTTGGAGCGTGGGCAGGTTGAGCGCCGCGTCGATGGCGGGATGGGGTACGCCGCGCTCAACCACGGCCGGCTCGACGTCCGCGGCCGGACCGCGCGTCCAGTCGAGCGGGACGAGCAGGTACCGCGTGGGCGTTTCGGCAATGACGACACGGCGTGTCGGCTCAGCCGGCACCGGCATGGCTGCAACCCGGTCAACCTGCCAGCCGCGGTCGGCGGCGAGGGCACGCACCTGGCGTTCGGCCGCTCTCGACCCTCCGTACATCGCCGCGATGTAGACGACCGCGACCACCAGTGCGCCCACCGCAGCCCTCGGGCGGGCGGCCGCCGGCAGGAGCAGGCGGGCGCCAATGAGGACCGCGAGCGAGACGAACCACGCGAATCGGGCCCACGCAGGCACGAGGGGGTTCAGGGCGACGAGCAGCGTGGTTCCGATCCCGATGATCGTCCAGAGCAGCACGCCTGGCCGCGTCACCGTCCACGCGATCATCACGACGCTGCCAAGAATGATCC
The DNA here is from genome assembly GCA_026393755.1 of Acidobacteriota bacterium. Classification (NCBI taxonomy): domain Bacteria; kingdom Pseudomonadati; phylum Acidobacteriota; species Acidobacteriota bacterium. The sequence goes on along the minus strand of JAPKZO010000023.1, from coordinate 28,041 downwards.
ACAGCCACGGATCCAAAATGAACAGCGTGTCGCCGTAGAACCAGCGGTCGGAAAAGGGCATCAGCAGGCGCACGCCGTACGTGTTCAGCCAGTCGAGAAAGGGATGCGACAGCACGCCGGCCACCGAAAGCCAGAACAGCGGGACCGGTCGGACTGGACTGGCGCCGGGTCGGATTCGCCGTCTCACGAGACGATCGAATGCCACCATGGCGGCGGTCAAGAGGACGGGGAGGAGGAACCAGGCCAGCACGCCGTGCGTCAATCCGCGTCGGAAGCCAAACGCGAGGTCGGCGCTGCGCAGATAACAGGCACCATCCACGTCGGCCAGATTGGCCGCGATGACGAGGGTCGAGGCGGCCAGCGGCGTGACCCGCTTGAGGCCGGTCTCGGCGAGGCAGGCGCCGGCAAGGGTGTGGGCAAGGGGTTCCATGTGTCGGTTGATTCTACCCGACGTCGAACGCCGTCGAGGATGAGACTCCAGTCTCATTTTCGACAGAGGGTTGCCGGAACGCCAACGTAACGGTACGATGGGGGAGATTGGGCCCGGCGTCACGCTCGAGACCTGGAGTTGACGCGGACGTGCGAGGCAAGCATCTCTCTGTCGCGCAAGACGCAGAAGCATGGAATACCGTCTGCTCGGCCGCACCGGCGTTCGCGTGTCGCCACTCTGCCTCGGGACCTTGAATTTTGGCGGCGGCACCAGTGAGGCCGATGCGGTCCGGATGACCCACGCGGCGCTCGATGCGGGCATCAACCTCGTTGATACCGCCAATAACTATCATGGGGGCGAATCCGAGCGGATTGTCGGCAAGGCGCTCGCGGATCGACGCGGACGGGTCGTGCTGGCGACGAAGGTGCAATGGCGCGTGGGTGACGGCCCGAACGACTTCGGGGGCTCGCGACTCCATATCCTCAAGGCCTGTGAGGAGTCGTTGAGACGGCTCGGGACCGACTATATCGATCTCTACCAGGTCCATCGCCCCAGCCCGGAGATTCCGATCGACGAGACGCTCGGCGCGCTCACTGATCTGGTGCGGGCAGGCAAGGTGCGCTACATCGGGTGTTCGACGCATCCCGCGTGGATGGTGATGGAAGCGCTGGCCGTCAGTGAGCGGCTCGGCCTGGCGCGCTACGTCAGTGAGCAGCCGCCCTACAACCTGCTCGACCGCCGGATTGAAAACGAGCTGATTCCGCTGGCGCTGCGCTACGACCTGGCGATTCTGCCGTGGGCGCCCATCGCGCAAGGAGTCTTGGCGGGACGTTATCCGGATGCGAAGACGATTCCGAACGACTCACGGATGATCCAGTGTCCCGGCCCCAACAACAGCTACGCGAATCGGGTCACGCCGGCCGGTATCGAGATTGGTCGGCGTTTCGCCGTCGTCGCCCGGGAGCATGGAAGGACGCCGGGGCAACTCGCGCTGCTCTGGTGCAAGGACCAACCTGGCGTGACCTCGCCGGTACTCGGTCCCCGCACGATGGAACAGTTGACCGAGCTGCTGCCGGTGCTCGACATGTCCATCACTCCCGCCGAGCGGATCGCGTGCGACGCGCTGGTCCCGCCCGGAGGCGTTGTCGCCAATTTCCACAATACGGCACCGTGGATGAAGACCCCAATCGCATGAAAGTCGCGTTTATCGGCACCCACGGCACGGGCAAGACCACGCTTTGCTACGACCTGACCGCCGCGCTCAAGCGCCAGGGACAGAATGCAGACATGGTCAAGGAGGTGGCGAGGCTCTCGCCGCTGCCGATCAATCGGAAGACGTCGCTCGATGCTCAGACCTGGATTCTGATGACGCAGGTGGCCGAGGAGATTCGGTCTGCCAGCGTGCACGACATCGTCGTCTGCGATCGGAGCGTGCTCGACAACTACGCGTACCTGATGTTCGCAACCGGCCGCCAGAGAGCGATCGAGCGGTTTGTCGATCACTGGATGAAGTCGTACGACGTCCTGATCAAGGTGCCCATCGTCGGCGAAGCATCGGCTGACGGGGTCCGCGATACCGACGAGTTCTTCGTGCGCTCGATCGATCAGTTGGTCGACACGCTGCTGGCGGAGAAGAAGGTCGATCATCTGCGCCTCGACGCGAGGGACCGGGACGGATGGGTCGAGGCGGCGCTGCGCGCCGTGACGCTGCATGAATCGCTTGCTGCCCGCCTGATTTAGACCGCCCGCCCGTGCTATCCTTGACCGCCCCTCTCGTGGATCACTTCACGCTATGAGCTTCTTCTCACATCGAAGGACGGAGATCCGGACATGAAACATCGATTGTTCGTCTGCCTCGGCCTTCTCCTGCTCGCCGGCGTCTGGTTTATCCCGACGCATGCGCAGGAGTTGAGCCTGACCGGCCAGGTCATCGAGCGGACGCTGCCGAACGGCCTCAAGGTGCTGATGGTCAAGAGACCCGAGGCCCCCCTGATCCGCTGCATCCTGGCCTACCGGGTTGGCTCGGTCAACGAGCGCCCTGGTATCACCGGGATCTCACATTTGCACGAGCACATGATGTTCAAGGGCACACGGTCCATGGGCATCAAGGCGGGCACGCTCGCGAAAGACGATGAGTACAACCGCCAGATTGACGCGCTGATGGAGCAGGTCGCGGCTGAAGACGCCAAGGTCAAGGGACGTGACGTCGCGAAGATCGCGGCACTGAAGAAGCAGGTATCGGAACTGATCGACAGGGAGAAGAAGGAGACGATCGCCAGCGAGGAGATCTGGGGCGCGTACCAGGAGGCCGGCGGCACGGGCATCAACGCGTCCACCGGCCAGGAGATGACGCAGTACTACGTGACGCTGCCGAAGAACGCCCTGGAGCTGTACCTGGCGCTCGAGGCCGACCGGATGGTGAACCCGGTCTTCCGCGAGTTCTACTCGGAGCGTGACGTCATCACGGAGGAGCGCCGACAGAGCGAGAACGGCGCCGGCTTCTTCTTCCAGGAGCAGCTGAACGCGACGTTCTATGCCGCGAGTCCCTACAGCTGGAGCGTGGTGGGCTGGATGTCGGACATCAGCCGGGTGACCAAGCAGGAGTTGATCGAGTACCGCGAGAAGTTCTACCGCCCGGACAACGCGACCCTGGTGCTGGCGGGCGACCTCGACCCGGACAAGGTGATGTCGCTCGTGACGAAGTACTTCGGCGCGATCAAGGCGAAGGGGAAGTCCCCGCGCGTGCGGACTGAGGAGCCCTCGCCCGAGTACTACCGGCGAACGATCAGCGCGAATTTCAAGCCGCCGTACATCGAGAAGCGTGTGCTGGGCCGCGCGGCCAGCAACCCGGCGGTGACGATCATGTTCCACATTCCGCCGCTGTGGCACGACGACGTGCCGGCGCTGTTCATGCTGGGCCGAGTGATGAGCGCGCGCACGGGGAAGATGTACATGGACCTGGTCGACAAGCAGCAACACGTGGCCGGCGTCAACGCGAGCGCGTCGAACTCGATGTACGACGGATCGTTCCGCATGAGCGCGACTGGCCGAGAGGTGCAGGGCGCGCTCACCGTGCCGCTCGAACAGATTGAGAAGGAACTCTGGTCGTACCTCGAGGACGCCAAGACGACGCCCGCCGACGCCCAACTGCTCCAGCGGATCAAGAATTCGACCGAGGCGCAGTACCTCCAGAGCCTCGCGGGCACCGGCATCGCCGGCTCGCTGGCGCGGATGGAGGTCGCCTACACGTGGCAGCATCTCGAAGACGAGTTCAAGGCGCGCATGGCCGTGACGCCCGACGACATGATGCGCGTGGCGAAGAAGTACTTCACCCGCGACAACTGCGTCACCGGTGTGATGGAGCGCGAGAAGTAGCGGCGCCCGCGCGCCAGGTCGAGAAGGAAAAGGACATGAAGATGCTGAAACGAATTTCGGCTTTGATCGTGATGCTTCCAGTGCTCGTGGCGTTGGTCTACGCCACCGAGCAGGCGACGTCGAAACCGCAGGGCACGACGCCGGCAGCGGCCGCCAAGGCCGCTCCCGCGCCAGGCACAGCGGCTGCGCCCGCGGCGAAAGCCGCCCAGGGCCCCAGGCCCGAGCAGTTCCTTGGGAAGTTTCCGCCACTGGGCTTCAAGCCGCCCAAGCCGGCCGAGTTCCGTACCACGCTCTCCAACGGCCTGGTGGTCTACATCGCCGAGGACCACGAGATCCCGTGGGTCGAGGCGACATTGCTGACACCGGTGGCCGGCGGCGGTGGAGGCGGCGGCCGCGGCCGCGGTGTGGTCGAAGGCCTCTACGCAGACGCGCCGCAGGGGCGGGGCGGCGGCGGCGGCGGTGCGCGCTCGTTTCTCGAACCGGCAGACAAACTGGGCATCCAGAACATCTGCGGCTCGGTGATGCGATCGGGCGGCACCACCTCGATGACGGCCGACCAGATCAACGAACGGATGGAATTCCTGGCCGGCAGTGTTTCGCCGACCTCGATGTCCGTCCACAAGCGCCACGTGGACGAGGTGCTGAAGCTCTGGCTCGACATCCTGACGAATCCGGCGTTTCCAGAGGATCGGATCAGGCGCGAGAAGGAGTCGATGGCGCAGCCGCTGCGCAACCGCAACCGCAATCTCGGCGGCGTGGCCACGACAACGTGGGAGAAGCTGATGTACGGCGAGGACTCGCCGATCACCGCCGAGGTCACCGAGGCCACGATCAACAACATCACCCGCGGCGATGTCGTGGCGTGGCACAAGAAGTACTGGGGCGCCAACAACGCCATCCTGGTCGTTGCCGGCGACTTCACGAAGGCCGAGATGCTGCAGAAGCTCGAGGGCACCTTCGGCAAGTGGAAGCCAGCCGAGGCGAAGGCCGTGCCGAACTACCCGAAGGTGACGGGCATGGCGGCCAAGCCAGGGCTCTACATGGTCCAGCCGCTCGGCGCGACGCCGAACCAGGGCGTCATCCGGATTGGCACAATCAGTCTCACGCAGGATGACCCGGACTACGCGGCGGTCGACCTGATGAACTACACCCTTGGCGGGGGATCGTTCTCGTCGCGGATCACCCAGATCGTACGCAACGACAACGGGCTGGCCTACTCAGCAAGCTCGAGCGTCGGTGCCGACCTGCACTATCCGGGCGCCTTCGCCGGCTTCACCCAGACCAAGAACTCGACGGTCGTCTTCGCGTCACAGCTCATCATGAACGAGATCGAGCGGATGTACAGCGGCGACGTCACCGAGAAGGATCTGCGGTTCGCCAAGTCGGCACGGGTGAACGCGTTCCCGTCGATGTTCTCGACGGTGTTCGGCAACATCGGCAACTTCGCGCGGCTCGAACTCGAGAGCCGTCCGCGCGACTACTACGACACCTATCTGGATCGTTACCAGAAGGTGACGCTGGCCGACGTCAAGCGGGTCGCGAAGAAGTACCTGCAGCCGGACAAGATGGTCGTGCTGGTGACTGGATATATCGATGAGTGCAGGGCCGGCGCCGACAAGACGCTGCCGAACCAGGGCGCCATCGACGCGATGGCAGCCAAGTACGGCGGGCGGACGATCGACGGCCTCGCCAAGAAGCTCGGCGATGGCACCGTGCACATCGTGACGCTGAAGTAACAGACGCGAGTGAGGCCGGTCTCGCCGGCCGGCCTCACCCGGAGGATCGTCACTCCGGGAGTGCTTCTTCAGCCGCGCTCGATCCCCGCCACAACCGCGCATAGAAGAACACGGTCGAGACGCCCGTCAGGGCAAACGCCCACCACACCCAGTCTCCCGCGACGCCGTTGCGGCGCACGATGTCGGTGACCAGGTTGGGGGTGTCGCTGCTGAACGTCGTGGCGACCATCGACAGCCCGGCCAGCCACCAAGGCACCGCGCGACCGGACGCAAAGAACTCGGACGTGCTCTTTCCAGCTCGCTTGGCGAAGAACAAGGCGGGAACAAAACAGATCAGCAGGGAGACGACAACGATAACCCAGTCAATCAGTTGAAGGTCCATCGCCTGCAATCCTCAGAAAAGTAGGTTGGTCGACCACGGCCGGCCCGCGACACGATAACATAGGCTGACTTTTCCGCCGCGCCCCGGCCGGTCATGGACCCAGTCCGGATGGCCGGAGACGGCGCGCCCCTGTGGTTGGCGATCACCCGCAATTCGGGAGGCGGCATGTCCCGCATCGATGTGTTGAGACCGTTCGTCGAGAAGAACCTGGCGGCCCTGATCGGGAGCGACAAAGTCGCGCCCGACGCGAGCGGCGAGTACGTGTTTCCCCACGGCAGCGCGGATATCAGTCTGCGGTTGCTCGACGATCCGTTTCCCATGCTCCAGTTTTCCTCGGTGCTGGTCTCGAAGCCGAGGAAGAAGGCCCGGCTCCTCGAAGCGCTGAACAGCGCCAATGCTTCCGAACTCGCGATCCGGCTCTTCAAGTACGAAGATCTGATCATTGCTGCGTGGGAGGTGCCGGCCGATACGCTCGACGACCGGCAGTTCCACGACATCTGCATGCGTTTTGCCGAGGCGGCCGACAGGCTCGATACCCTTCTGTCGAAGAAGTTTGGCGGCAAGACGGCCAGGGCCGACCAGGACGACGACGAGGAGGCCGTGGATGCCTGAGGTGGCCGTCGGACGGGTGCTTGATCGGCTGAGCGACGAACTGGCTGAACTCACGGCCCGCGTGCTGCGTGCGACGGTCGCCATATCGGGTCCGACGCCGGACGGCGGCAGCAGCGGGTCAGGCTTCTTCATCGACACTCGCGGTCACATCGTCACGAATCATCACGTCGTCGCCGGGATGGAACCGCCGGTGTCGGTGACCATGCAGGGTGGCTCCACCGCTCTGGCAGGTATCGTTGGGGTCGATCTCATCTCCGACCTGGCTGTGCTCAAGCTTGACGGTACGTGGAAGCACACGCTGCCGCTTCGGCGCTCGGCGGCGCGTGCCGGAGAGTTGTGTCTGGCGGCGGGGAATCCGCTCGGGCGTTACCCGGAAACCGTGACGATTGGCGTCGTGTCTGGCCTGGCGCGGACGGCGGTCGCCGGACCCGGCCGGCCGCACTATCACCTGCTGCAGACGGACTGCGGGATTCACGAGGGCAACTCTGGCGGGCCGCTGGTCGATGTGCGTGGCCGCGTGATTGGTGTGACGACGCTGATCGACGCGGAGTCGGATGACATTGGTCTGGCCATCCCTGTCGAGACCGTCAGGGACGTCGTCCCGGACTTGATGAATCACGGCTGCGTCATCAGAGCGACGATCGGAGTGTCGATCAGAGGCCGAACACGCGAGGTGGGCGGAGAACCAGTCCGCGGCCTCGAAGTGGTCCGCCTCACGCGGGAGCGGGGACAGGCGCTGAAGGTCGGCGATTTCATCCTGCGGGTGGGCGGGACGCCCATGCCTGATCCGCCAGCGCTGTTTGGCGTACTGAACGCCGACTGTATTGGCCGCTCGACTGTCGTCGACCTGGTGCGGCAAGGGCGGCTTCAGGCGGTGACGGTCAAGCCCTGGAGGCTTCAACTGTAGCCTCGGGGTGAGGTGACTGGCCTTCGGCGGTGCGTGCCCGGCATATGTTGCGAATACCCGTGCGATCGGTGGTTCCCCCTGGCACCAGGGTGCACATCGATGTTCCGTACGTCGCTGGGGGCGGGCCGCCGCAGCAGTTGGATTTGTTCCTGCTCGGAGCGCCTGACGAAGGTGTGCCGCTGGTCGTGTGGATTCACGGGGGCGAATTCCAGAAGGGGAGCAAGGCCCAGAACGTTCCGTTGTGGCTCCTGGATGAGGGCTACTCCGTCGCATCGATCAATTACCGCCTGAGTCGACAGGCGGTGTTCCCGGCGCAGATAGAGGATTGCAAGGCGGCGGTGCGCTGGCTGCGGGCGAACGCCGGACAGTACGGGATTGACGGCGAACGGATCGCGGCGTGGGGCGAGTCGGCTGGCGGGCACCTGGCCGCGCTGCTAGGGACGGCGGGCGGCGCCAACGCGTTCGATGTCGGGGACCACCTCGGCGTATCGAGTCGGGTGGCGGTCGTCATCGACTTCTTCGGTCCGACCGATTTCCTGCAGATGGATGCTCACCGTCTTCCGGGCGGGCTCGAGCATGATTCGCCGGACTCACCGGAGTCGCGCGTGATTGGCGGGCCGATCCGGGAGAATGTGGAAAAGGTGGCGCTCGCCAACCCGGTTGAATACGTGTCGGCTGAGGCGCCGCCGTTCTTAATCGTCCACGGCGATTCCGATCGGCTGGTGCCGCACCACCAGAGCGAGATGCTGGCGCATGCGCTGAAGGCGGCTGGCGTGCCGGTGACGTTCTACACGGTGAAGGGCGGCGGCCACGGACGATTCAGCGACCCGGCGGTGCCGAGCTTGATCAGGCAGTTTCTTGAGGCCCAATTCGACAGTCCAGCGGCCGCGGAGAGACGAACGTGAGCAACCAGGATGGATCGATGAAGGAGCGCGGTAGAGCGGAACGGGTTGGTGCCTTGTGCGCTCGCGTCACGATCCTCGCGCCTGCGCCGGTTGCCGGCGGATCAGTGACGTCGGTATTTCTCCAGGAAATCGAACGTCTCCGGCAGCGCGATGTACCAGGCAGTGTCGTGGGTTCCATTTCTGACACGCGCGAATGTCGCGTTGGCGCCGACCGCCTGCATGCGACTCACGATCTCCCGGCTGGCGTCGATCGACGTGATCGTGTCCTGCTCGCCGTGCACAATCCGGATGCCTGGAATGCCCGTGATCCGCTCATAGGGATAGGCTGCCGGGTCGGTCGGACCATCGCTAGGCGCTATCGCGGCCCAGATGTGCGGGTACTTTGCCGCCAGGTGTAGCGTCCCAATCATGCCCATCGAGTTGCCCATCAGGTAGATCCGCTGACGATCGACGTCGTACTCCCGTGCGACCAGTTCGATGACATTCATGACGTCTTTTTCGCTCAGGCCGTTGCGACGCTCACGTTCTTCCTGGCTCGGGTCGGCTTCGGGGCGCAGAGCGACGGACGCCGGGGCGCCGTCGGCCGCCTTGGGCTGGAGCGTGGCGCCGTACCGTCCGCCGTAGCCTGCTGGCGACACCAGGATGAAACCGTGTTTCTCGGCCTCTCGGAACACAACCCCTTTCAGTTCGGCGGGTTCTCGGTCGAACGGTCCGTTCTCGTCAGCGGCCCCTCCGTGCAACATGACGACGAGCGGCAGCTTCTGCCGGCCGTCCCATCTCTGAGGAATGAAGAGCCGGTAGGGAACGTCCGTGTTGGCCTCAGCAAACCGGTAGCGGCGTTTCTGGTCGCCCTGCGGGCGCGGCGCGGCCACCTCGACTTTCTTGGTCGTCATCGCGAGATCCGGCGTTGCCGGACGGGGTTGCGGCGACACATCGGCATCGACCAACCGCAACGCCCATTTGATGGCTCCCAGGTACATCCGCTGGACCACCGGAAGATCCCACTCATCCTCCCCATGACCCAGGTTGGAGTAGTAGACGCGACCCTTGCCGTGCAACTTTGCCCACGCGACAGGGAAGTCACCGTCCTTTCTGTGTACCATCGGAGCGGTGAGGTCGAGCTTGCTGGCGTCCAGGTGGGCGAGTACCCGCAGCTTGTCCCGGGAGAAACCCTTCATCTGGTAGTGTTCGGAGTTGATCACCGTGCCGGAGGGGAAGTCCTCCATTCCGGGGAACAACGGGTCCTCGACGATGATCGACGCGTCCGCAATACCCCAGGGGTGTTCGTCGAATCGACCGCCGATCATGTCCCCGAATTCGGGCCATGACATGAACGCATTGCCTCCGGCGTGGATGACCACAAACCCCTTGCCATCCTCCTTGATGAACGACATCAAGTCGGCCTTCTGATCGGGCCCGAGCGGGACCTCCCTGACGCCGTAGAACACGATGGCATCAAAGTAGCTGAGATTGCGGTAGAGAAACGATTCCCCCAGTGCGATTTGGGCGTCACCGAAATCCAGGGGCCGCTTCGTGATCGTCTGCGAATCGGTCCTGATGAACGTGTCGAAGAGCCCAGATTCGCGTCCGAGACGCTCGATGACGGCAAAGGCGTGGGAGATCGAGTCGTGCTGGTAGCCGGCCCGCACATCTCCCCAAGCCAGGACATGCTTAAGCGGCCGTTTCACTGGCGCGCCTTGCCTGGCGTCGAGGAACGCGGCGAATGCCGCCGCGACGGTGATCGCCAAGACAATGGCAGTGGGAATACGCGAGGTCCTATCCGACTGCCGGTTCATCATGAGAATCCCTGAGGGAAGGTGAGGGGCCGGCAACCCGGGGAGGAGGGAACCGTGGACCGACGACGTGTCGCTGCCCCTCGGCGGGGAAGGATACCACCGGTGCTACGCCGAGACGCCAACGGTTACCGTGTTGTTACGGTTACCGGCCGGGCGCGTGAAAGATCGAGTCGGCCGGCGGCGCCACGACTCCGACACGTGCGATGATCGGGACCAGACTGGGATGGGTCCTGAGGGACGCGAATCGTGGATCAGCCTTGATCGACAGCAATTCGAAGCTGCGATCGTCGACGGCCTTTGAGAGCCATTTGACGCTCTCGTCAATCTGGCCCAGATGAAAGTGAAGTGACGCGAACTCAAAAGGTGTCACATAGCGGTCTTTCGCCAGCGCCTTCAAGTCGTGCAGCAGCTTGAAGGCTTGCCGCCGCCTGTTTGTGATTGCAAAGAGCCGGCCCAGCGCCCCAGTGGACCGCGGGCTCAGCGGTGCAAGGCGTACCGCGCGCTCGAGCGCCGCTTCTGATTCGTCGAGATCGTTCCGTTGCTCCTGGACGAAGGCCAGTGTCAGGTAGGCGGGTGGGAAGTGGGGATTCAGTTCGATGGCGCTGTCACAACGTTCAAGGGCCGAGTCGTAATCCTGTTTGTAGTAATACATCATCGCGACGTCGCGGGCGATGATCGTCGACACGGGATCAAGCGACTGCGCGACGAGCAGCCGGGCGATCGCTTCGTCAAGCCTCCCTGTCGGAACCAGCACCGTCGTGGAGTACCAGTGAGGCGCCGTCGCGTATCGTGGATCGAGCGCGATGGCCCTCCGAAAAGCCTGCTCGGCGCCCTGCCAGTCCCAGTCCTGTGTGGCCTTGGCGTGAGCGAGCGAGGTGTGGGCCTCCGCGGAGGTTCCGTCGAGCATGACCGCCGATGCCGCGGTCGCAGCGATCTTGGTCCAGACGTCGGCCGGCCCGAGGACCCCATAATGCGCGAGCAGCGCGTAGGCATCTGACAAGCCCGCGTGTGCGCGCCCGTACTCGGCATCTTCAGCGAGGGACTTCTCGAAGAACTCAACGGCCTTCAGTAGTCCCTCCTCGGTCCTCTGGCTCAAGTGATAGCGGCCCTGCAGGTACAAATTGTAGGCCGCCAGGTTCACTGTTCCCGGCCGGTTACTTCCGGCGGTGGAGATGTCGATGAGTTCGGATCCGAGCTTGTCAGCCACCGCCCTGGCCACACGCTCCTGCAGGTCGAACATGTCCACGATCGCTCCGTCGACCGACGTGGACCAGAGATAGCAGCCAGTCGCGCCGTTCAGGAACTGCGTGGTCACACGCACGAGTCCGCCAGCCCTGCGCACACTCCCGCTGATGATCACCGCCGCGTCGCTCGTACTCGGTTGGCCGCCCGGTCGGTTTGGGAGATCGCTCCCGTCCCAGGCCAGTACCCGAAGGTTCGCCAGAGAAGACAGGTGGTGAATGATCTCCTCCCTTAACCCCCGGCAGAAATACGCCAGGTCGCCCGCGGGACTGTGATCGGCGAACGCCAGGACGCAAGCCGTATTGCGATTCACAATGGAGGAACTGAGTGAGCGCCGCCGAGCCGCGCCGACCTCGCGGCGCGTGAAGACCGGGGCGTATCCACCCTTGGGCAGTTCGATCATTGGCCCTCTTCCGCGTAATACCGGACGATCCTCGCGCGGAGGCGTCTGGCCTGAACGCGGACCACCGGATCGGACCGGGGGTCGAAAGACGCCTCCTTTCCGAAGACCTGGATGCCGACGACGTACTCCTTCAGTTCATCCCAGTGGCCGGCGATGGATTCGAGCACCACGAAGCTCAGGAATCGCCGCAAGCGGTCGACCTGCTGGAACGTCGTCCCCGCGAGGATTCGATCCAATTGCTGCCGGACCTGTGGTTCCCAGCCCTGGCCGAGCGCAGCATCGGTTCGTGTCTTCGACATGCCCATATGTTAGATCAGGACCGGGAAGGGGCAGCCCGCCCACCTGTCGTGCGATCGGAGATCCGTGGTTCCTGGCTCCGTCGGTATCGAGCGTCAGAACGTATCTGGTCGACGTCACTGTCACGAACCGCTCGAGAGAGACGGACGCCGACCGGCAGACAATTCCGCGAGGAGCCCGTGCGCGGCCGCCGCGGCCGCTTCGACGACAGCCTTGACGCTCGCCGACCGGCCGCGGGCAAGCGCGGCACACTCTTCGTACTCGGGAGTCGCCCCAATTGGAGTGTTCTCCAGCCATTTCACCTTCACGCCTATCGGGCCGTAGAGGGTGTCCACGATTCGCTTCTCATGACGGACCTCGTGGCGGCCGGTCAGTCGGTGGACACGAACGCCGAGGGTCGTGGTCTCCCGCAGCACGACATCGGCAATAGCGCCCTCAGACGAGGCCGAGGCAATGACGCTCAGCACGACGCCCGGCCGTCCCTTCTTCATCTGGACCGGCGTGAGCCACACGTCTTTGGCCCCGGCGGCGAACAGGCGTTCGGAGACCGCGCCATAGAGTTGCGGGTTCATGTCGTCGATGTTGGTATCGACCTGAACAAGCCCGCCAGTCGTGAGCGGTTCTCCGATCCATAGCCGGGCGACGTTGGGCCATGCCGCGTCTCGGTGACCAGCCCCTACGCCCACACGTGCAAGGGTGAATGCCGGCTGCGAGAATCCGGCCAGTTCGGCCACGAGTGCCGCACCAGTTGGCGTCACCCACTCCCCTGGACCCAAGGCGGCGGTGGTCGGAGCACTTGCAGCACTCAGGAGTTCCAGTGTTGCGGGGGCGGGCAATGGGAGAACACCATGTGCGGACTCTATCCAGCCGCCACCGAGTGGTAGGGGCGATGAGAAGACCTGCGAAATATCAAGGGCTTCAAGGCCGGCAATCGTGCCGACAATGTCGATGATCGCGTCCACCGCACCGACCTCGTGGAAGTGGATACGGTCGGGGGTGGTGTTGTGCACCTTCGCCTCGGCCCGCGCCAAACGCCCGAATACCGAAGAGGCTCGTGACACCACAGTCGCGGGCAGTGACGAAGATTCCAGCAGTCGCTGGATGTCACCGAGGTGACGCTGATGATGGCTCTCCGCTGCCGACACCTCTACCAGGGTCGCACGGAGGGCGCCGCGTGTCACTGGCCGAGCCGACACTGACCATTCTGCAGGATCGAGGTGCAGACGAGTCACGACACCGCACAGCTCCTCGACACCCCACCCCGCATCGACAAGGCATCCGAGCATCATGTCGCCGGAGATTCCTGACGCGAGATCAAAGTAGCCAATCATCTGCGACTCCAATTCGACACTCTAACAGGAGAATAGTGGAACCGAGGCAACACATCCCGCCACGGGTGATAACATCTGCGTGCTGGACGAGGGACTTGGGGAGAGAGAAGCCCGCCATGAAGCGAATCTCGATTGCCGTACTGGCGTGTGCCGTCTTCGCGCTCGGATCCACGGGTATCCCGCAACAGACACTCCATCGTCAGTCTCGTCGAGTGATGGGGTCGCTGGCTGAGATTCAGGTGTACCACGCCGACGGCGAGCTGGCGGAACGCGCCATCGGTGCGGCGCTCGATGAGATGCAACGCGTCGACGGTCTGCTCAGCAACTACCGGCCTGACAGCGAACTGAGCAGAATGAACACCGGGGCGGCGAAGGCGCCATTCAGAGCGTCGCGCGAGCTGTACGACTTCGTGAAGCGGTGCCGAAGCTATTTCGACGAGACGCTCGGCACCTTCGATCCGACGATGGGCATGGTCGTGCGCGCGTGGGGATTCTTCTCGCCGCGCCCGGCCCGGCCTTCTCCGTCGGATGCCGCGGCCGCGAAGGCACGGTCGGGTTTCGACAAGGTGCGGCTCGACGACGTCTCTCAAACCGTGTCGTACGCGGTCGAAGGGCTCGAATTGGATCCAGGAGGTATCGGCAAGGGTTACGCGGCCGACCGGGCGGTCTCGGTTCTCCGCAGTCTCGGAATCTCGTCCGCGCTGGTCAGCGCGGGGGGCAGCACGTTGTACGCGCTGGGACGCCCGCCGGATGGCGAGGGATGGAAAGTGGGTGTGAGGGATCCCTCGAAGCCAACGACGTTCCTTCGGTTCGTGCTTCTTCGAGATAACGCGCTTTCGACATCCGGCGTTTCCGAAAAGTCGGTCCAGATCGATGGGCACCGTTACGGGCACATCTTCGATCCGAGGAGCGGCGAGCCGGTCGAGAACATGTGCCAAGTGAGCCTCACGGCGGACACCGCAACGGAATCCGACGCGCTGACCAAGGCCGCCTTCATCCTGCCGCGGGAAACGTTGATTGCACTGCTCGGCGAACGTCGAAAGATTCACATTCTGCGGGTTGAGGGAGCGTGCGAGAGTGGCGGCGCAACCTGGACCACCCCGTGGTCGAAGGGCACATTCTCTCGTGACGTGGAGACGCCCGTTCACGTTAAGAGGTAGACGGCCGGCCGGGTGTGGAGCCGCTGGCCGTCCGCCCGCGGTCAGGCCAGACAGGCAACCACGCCAGCCCTCCTGGACATGTTCGAGCGTCGTCGCGACCGCATCCGCACGCCGGTGTCCCGGCCCGTCACGCCGATTGCTTGCAGTGCGTGTCCGTGGTCAACGCAATGAGCACCGATCCCACCAGGGACCACACGATCACGAGCAGGAATGCCGTCTGAAATGCGGAGACGTCATAGACCCGCAGCCCGTTGACTGTCTGCCCGGCCCACTGTCGATCCAGAACCCAGCCGATACCAGGCTGGAGCAACGTCGGCCCGATCATGTTCCCGACGTTGATGGCGCCGGAGATGGTGCCGAGATACCTCGCCGGCACGGATTCCTTCCCATACGCGAACCCGAGGACGACTGCTCCGCAGGCGAAGCTTGTCACAGCGGCGATAACGACGAACACCGAGAGCGAAAGGCCTGGCATGTAGAACAACACCGACCAGCCCGCCGCGGCCACGACGGCTCCCGTGAGGTACACGGGTTTCCGCTGGCCAGTGCGGTCCGACAGGTAGCCGCACGTGAGGCTCGCCACCGCCCAAGAGACGATCATCACTGAACACACGCCGGCGGCCGTGGTCCCGGAAACCCCGAAGCGAGCCTTCAGGAAGGGCGCACCCCAGAGGCCGGTGAACGAGAGGATGGATCCGACGAAGGAGCCTTGGGCGAGGAATATCAGCCAGGTGTTTCGGTATCGGAAGACCTCCTTGAATCCCTTCAACAACTGCAGCACGGGAACGTGACTCGCCGACTGCGCCGTCTTGGGCGCGTAGGTGTCGTAGCCGCGTTCGCTCGGGTCGTCCCGGATTCCCGTCCACGCGAGGACAGCCACGCCCGCCATCACGGCGCCGGAGACGATTGACACTGAACGCCAACCGAAGCTGTCAACAAGCAGGCGCAGCGGCACTTGTGCCACCAGGGCTCCCAAATTCCCGATGAAGAGGCCAAGCCCCGACAGCGTGGCGAAGCGCTTGGACGGGAACCAGTGTGTGGCCAGCTTCAGCGTCACCACCCACCCAACGGCAGTGGCGGCGCCCGTGATCGCACGAGCGAGGGCGGCGAGACCGAAGCTGGTCGTCGCCCCAAACAAGATAGAGCCCACGGCGGCCATGATGGACCCGGCCACGAGGAGGCGCCGCGCTCCCCAGGAGTCCACCAGCACTCCTGTCGGGATCTGCATCGCGACGTAGGCGTAGAAGAAGAACGCCGCCAGTACGCCAAGTTGACTCGCGTTCATCCCGAAATCGCGCATCAGCTCCGTCGTCATCACGGCGGGCTGTGTGCGGAGGTAGAATGCCGCCAGATAGAAGAACGCGGCGATTCCCCAGACGAACGACGAGAGCAGCGACGGCGGGAACCCTTTCCCGCCGTGCGCGGCAGCGGACGCGGTGGGCGACGTGACGTCTTGCGACACGTCTCAGCAACCCTTGCGGTAGATGTCGTGGATGTTCCAGTACCCCGGAGTCGGCGTGGGAACGTTCTCCATCGGAGCCTGGATGACCGTCGGCAACCCTGACGCTAGAGCCTTCTTCAGCGCAGGCCCGAGCTCATCGGCAGACTGGAGGTACATCCCCTCGGCGCCGTAGCCCTTCGCGACCTGAGCCCAGTCCACTCGATACGACTCGTCGTTGCGCAGGAAGACGCAGCCGAACGTCGTGTCGTACTGCCCCTTCTCCAAGCCGGCAATGACGCCGAACTGCGCGTTGTCCATGACGAGCCAGACTACGGGGATGTTCGCTTCCATCGCCGTCGCGATGACGGATGGATTCGCACCAAAGCCGCCGTCACCGGTCAGAGCCACGACCGGGCGGTTCGGGAGCGCGCACTTGACGCCAAGAGCGGCGGCCGGCCCGAATCCCATCGTCGCCAGGCCGCTCGTCGTGATGAAGGTGCCCGGGATGCTAATCGGGAACTGCTGGGCGAGGCCGTTCTTGTTCCAGCCCACGTCGGTGACGATGATGCCGTCCTCGGGCAGGGCCTTCCTCAACTCGCTCAGGATTCGCTCAGGGCGCATCGGGAACTGGTCCGACTCCCACTGCGCGGCAAAACGCGCAACGTACTCGGCGCGGGCCTTGGCAATCTCGGTCCGCAGCGAACCACGGTCCTTGTGAGTCTGGCCCTTGGCAGCCTTCGCCAGCGCGGTCAGCGCGAGCTTCGCATCGGCCACCACTCCGAGTTCGGTCGGGTAGTTACGCCCGATCTCGGCCGGGTCCGCATCAATGTGGATCAGCCGGGTGGGCGGCATCTGGAACGTATAGTCCGTATACCACGAACTGGAGTTGCATTCGCCGAATCGTGTCCCGATCGCCACGATCAAGTCGGCGGTCCGGCACTTCTCGTTTGAGAGCGGCGTGCCCCAGTAGCCGGTCATGCCCATCAAGAACGGATGATCGTGCGGCAGGCACCCCTTGCCCATGAGTGAGTGGGCGACGGGAATCTCAAGGGCTTCGGCGAGGGTGGCCAACTCCGCGGTCGCGCGGGACGACAGCACGCCGCCTCCGGCGTAGAGAACCGGACGCGCGGCGTTGGCGAGCGCGTCTACGATCCCCGCCGTGGTGTCGGCGTCGATCATCGGCCTGGTCATGGGAGCCGGCGCCTTGTTGAAGGCGCCGACGGGCAGGTCCGCCGAGAACACGTCCATAGGGACGTCGACCAGGACCGGGCCCTTCCGGCCTGTCTGCGCAAGATGGAACGCCCGTTCGATGATCCGGGGTAGATCCTGGGGCCGATCGACCCGGTAGACGCGCTTGCAGAACGGCCGGTAGATCTGGCTCTGGTCGCCATCGGCGTGCATCTGCACTTCCTGGTGCGCGTGCCGACCGAAGTAATGCGAGGGGACGTCGCCGGCGATCACGACCATCGGGGTCGAATCGAGGGCGGCGTTGGCCACGCCCGTGACGGCGTTCGTCAGGCCGGGCCCGAGGTGGCAGAGCATCACGCCCACCTTGCCCGTGGCGCGCGCGTAGCCTTCGGCCGCGTGGGCGGCCAGTTGCTCATGGCGCGTCCCGATGAACTTGATCTTGCTCTGGCTGAGCGCGTGGAGCAGCGCGATGATCGTGTGGCCGCACAGGCCAAAGATAACTTCGACGCCAATCCGCTCGAGGTACTCGGTGAGTTGGTAGGCGGCAATGCGTGTTCCCGGTGGTGTCGCAACGGCGTTGGTGTTGGTCGAAATCGTTGTGGACATGAATCGGTAATCCTCCCCCGTTCCAGTCGATACTAGAAAACCTCAATGTTGCAGAACTCGCCGAACCGCTCCCCGTCCGGAGGGGCGAAGCAGTGGGACGTGATGATTATGTCGATCCGGCCCACCCGTAGACACTTGTTACTGTAGCGACACGGTAACCGCATTGTCGTCATGTTCCAACAATGCTAGTTTGCGGGCCATCTTGGTGGGACCCACTCTGCACTGGATTGAACTGCCTGGCGATTGTCGGACCAGCTGAACAGTAAGCGGCAGGGTGCCATTCTGGGCCACGAATGTCCTGATATCGCTCGCGTCAACGACTGGCGGCGTGAGTCGGCCACTTGCTCGATCGACGCCACGATCGGCGATAGCATTCGGTAAGACGGCAGCACAGCGACCGCCGGGCTTCCGGGGCCCCGGGGCTGCCGGAACACTTGCGATACATCTCGAGGATATAGCGATGAAGCGGAACATCACGCCCTGCTCCGAACGAGACATCCGGTTCCTGCTCGAGCGCGTCAGCAAGGGGACCATTTCGATCGACGAAGCCGTCGGCGACCTGCGCGCCCTGCCCGTCGAGGAGCTTGGGTTCGCGAGCCTGGACCATCACCGGACGTTGCGCAAGGGATTCCCCGAAGTGGTCTTCTGCCAAAACAAGACGCCGGCCCAGGTTGCCGAAATCTTCATCCGGCTCGCCAGCACGGGACAGGCTGTGCTCGGGACCCGCGCGACACCGGCGCAGTTTCGGGCTGCCAGGCGGCGTTGCCGTGCCGTCAAGTACGACGAGCTGGCACGCACGCTGTGGATCGACGCGCCGCGCCGGAATCCTCTGGTTCCCGGCGTCGTGCTGATGTCGGCCGGCACGGCGGATCTGCCCATCGCGGAAGAAGCCGCGCGTACGCTCGACGTGCTCGGACACCAGCCTGAACGCATCTACGACGTCGGGGTGGCCGGGCTCCACAGGTTGGTGCGGCACACGCGAACCATCCAGCGCGCGAACGTCGTCATCGTCGTGGCGGGCATGGAAGGCGCCCTCGCCAGTGTCGTCGGCGGTTTGACTTCGGCTCCCGTCGTGGCCGTGCCGACCAGCGTCGGGTACGGAACCAGCGTTGGCGGGTTCACGGCCTTGTTTGCGATGTTGAACTCGTGCTCACCTGGTGTCGCGGTGGTCAACATCGACAATGGGTTCGGCGCCGGGTACCTGGCGGCCAGCATCAACCGCCGGATCGTCGGCGGTACGACGGAACACGTCGCACGACGAGCCACTGTCTAAGACGCGCCCCGGGCGGGTCACACGACAACGTGCGCTGGTGCGTGTCTGGCACGGTTGCGTCAGGCCCGCGCCTCTTGAGTTCCGAGCCCCACAGAACGGCCTGGCTGCTCCGCCCGAGAAGGTCGGACTTCACGCCGATGAGCGACTCGGAGTAGTCTGGGTTCGCGGGCTGTAACCGTGCGGCTACCGTACACTTCGACGTGATTTCTCGTCTCGCGGCATACTGGGGGAGTATCACTCGGCCGGCGACGATGTCGATCTTCCCGTGGCCCGAGCAGTGGCCTCCGCGCTGGAGATGAATGACACCAGCCCTCCTCGACAAACTCGCCCGCTTGCGCGAACTTCTTCGGGAGATGCGATCGGTCATCGTTGCGTATTCCGGCGGAGTCGATAGCGCACTGGCAATGACTGTTGCCCACCAGGAGCTTGGCGAACGGTCTCTGGCCTGCATCGGAGCTTCCCCCAGCTACCCGCTACGCGAGATGCGCGATGCCGTCGAACTCACCGAGAAGCTTGGAGTTCCGTACCGGATCGTCGATACCACCGAGCATCTGGATTCGAACTACCTCGCCAACGCCGGCGACCGCTGTTTCTACTGCAAGGCGAATCTGTACGATCACCTGGTTGATATCCAGTCGGCCGGGAGATTCGACTGCATCGTCGATGGAAACAACGCAAGCGATCTCGGGGACGATCGGCCGGGTATCGGTACGTCACGCTGGACCTGGCTGGGTTTCGGCGGGAGACCGAGAACGACGAACCTACCGTCATCGTCCTTCGTACGTGACCATGGGGCGACATTGGGCGGGCGCTGGAGCGGATTCGCGGAGAGCATTGGCGGTCGGTTCATATCGGCGGAGGGGAGGGCGATAACAATGTTCATGACGATGAGGCGTGTCATCACGCCGGTGCGGTGGACGGCAGGGTTGCTGCTGCTGTTCGCGTGTGGGCCGTCTCTGAATGGACAGGCCGTGCCGCAGCGGGCAGCGCAGCCGCTGGCGGCCTCGGGGACGTTGTACGTGGCCTATTTTTATCTGCCGCCGACAAGCGTAGAACCCACCTACCATACGGCAATGTGGCTGGAGGACATGCAGGGGAGATTGGTCAAGACGCTGTTTGTAAGTCAGGAGCTGTCAAATGGCGAGTACAAGCTCGGACAGGCCTGCCCAGACTGGGTAAAGCTGGCTCACTGGGAGAAGGCGCCAAAGCCCGAGGTAGATGCGGTTACGGCGCCGACTCCGAACGTCGGGGCGGAGGAAAAGATCTTTGACCTCGCTGCGCTCGGAGTGCCGCCAGGCACCTACCAGTTCAAGTTTCAGGTCCACATCACCGAGCAGTACAATGTGCTGCACTATGGACAAATCGCAGTCGGCCCCGCCAACGCCCAGGCCAAGATAGAGATCGCCTATGGGCCGGGAAAGCTGGCCGTGACCGATCAGTTCGTTCGAGACGTTGAAGTCCGGTACGTTGCTCCCTCAAAGTGAGGGGGCGTTGTGGAGATCGCCGACACGATGGGAAGACCCGTTCTGGGGGTGCCGAGCCGGCCCCTCGATTCGGCCATTTTGATGGGCTCGACTGCCATTCAGGCAGCATTCACCAGGAGGCATCTATGAGTCCGGACAAGGTGAACCGCCGCAGTTTCTTCAAGAAAGTTGCTACGGCCAACGGCCGCGGTCTACAGTTGGGAAGAGCATTCGCTGCTGGCCTTTCAGCAGGGCGGGCAGCCGCCGCCCGGTCGGGGGCAGGGCGGGCGTGGCCAGGCGCAGCCGACGCCGGTGGTCGCGGGGCCGATTCCGACGGGCAAGCTGGGGAATCTGGAGATCACGCGGCTGATCGCGGGGCACAACCTGGTGGTCGGCCAGGCGCACTCGCGGGACCTGCTGTATACGTCCCAGCTGCTCCGGGCGTATTTCACCGAGGAGAAGATTCTCGAGACGTTTGCGATGTACGAGAAGCAGGGCATCAACGCCTCTTTTGCCCGGATGGCGCCGCAGATGGTCAACCCCGTCAAGAAGTATATGAAGGAGCGCGGCGGGAAGTTGCAGTGGTTTGCGGGGCTCAGTGTGAGCGAACAGGACCAGACGCGCGACCTCGACATGGCGCTCGATATGGGGGCCAAGCTGGGGTACGTCCACGGGAACTCAGCCGATGGGCTCTTCAAGTCCAAACGGATTGACGTAATTGGCAAGTCTCTGGAGGGCATGAGGAAGGCCGGTCTCGTGTCCGGGGTCTGCTGCCACCTGATCGATGTGCCGATGGCGCTCGAAAAGGCGGGCATCCACCCGGATTTCTATGTCAAGACGTTCAACAGTGGCAATTACTGGAGTGCGGGCCCGCCCAAGGAACCGGATCCCAAGTGGAAGCCCTCGGACACGGAACTGGCGCAGGCGGAACTGGGGTCATGGGGCAGCCACAACAACCTGTGGGACACGACCCCGAAGCAGACCGCCGCGTTCATGGCGAGCGTCAAGGTTCCGTGGATTGGATTCAAGGTCTTGGCGGCGGGCGCGATTGCCCCACGGGATGCCTTCAAGTTCTGCTTCCAGAACGGCTGCGATTTCGTGGTCGCGGGTATGTACGATTTTCAAGTCGCCGACAACACGAACGTCGCCAAGCAGATCCTCCTGGACAAGGACAAGCTCGGCAGAACCCGGCCCTGGCTGGCCTAGGGCGACAAGAGCCACGGCGAAAGCCCACGAACGGCCGCAAAGCACTTCACTTTGCGGCCGTTCGTGTCTTCCCGCCGTTCGCCCGGAGACTCAGAATTCAAACGTGCTCAACTGCACACGGCCGTACCACACGCCCTGGAACCCGGCGCGCGAGTCGCCCCACACCAAGTGCATGATCTGCTTGTCCATCGACAGATCCTGGATATCGTCGCCAAACCCGCCCCCGTCCCGGAACGCATCGCGCGCAGGCGATTTCGCGTGGCTCACCCGCAGCGGCTTGCTGTACGTTCTGCCGCTGTCGCGCGAGATGGACGCCCAGATGTCGTACGAGCGGTCGGCATAGACGGCGCGCCACATGAGGCCGATCACGCCATCGCGGGAGAATTCGAACCGCGGCTTGGTGAAGCTGATGGCATCGGGTACCGTTCCAGCGGTGATGTACGGACCCCACGTGCGCCCGTAATCTTCGCTGACGGCGATGCTGTACCGCGGGCCTTCCGTCTTCAACATGGCGAAGCGACCGGCCTTGGTGTGGTCTGCGGAAATTGATCCCGGCGTGGGACCGGCCGGCCCGCGTCCGCTGCCCTGTCCCACACGGCCCGCGGCTCCCGGAGGCGGCGGGGCAGGAGCGGGAGCCGGCAGCGGCCCCCCCGGCGGCATCAGGTGTTTGAGGACATGATAGGTAAACGTCTTGCCACGGTCGCGGCTGAGACCCCAGACCGGACACGGGCACGTGAAGCCCTCGCTCGCCGGCACCTTGCTGGCGGTGAACACCACCGCGACAACGCCAAATGCGGCGGCCTGGCCGACGCCGCGGCTCGACTGGACGTACTCCGGCGAATCCCAGGAGTACACCGTGCCGAAGTTCTTGCCGCCATCCGTCGACGCCGTGATGTAGGCCTGCGACCGCCGTTGCGCCCCCGACTCATCGGCATACGCCGAGCCGCCCTGCGCGGCGGCGTAGATCACGCCGCTCGAATCGTCGATTTCGGTGTACGGACGATCCCAGGGAGAATTGCTCGCCACGCGATTCGGCGCGCCCTTGGGAAATCCGCCCGATACGGGCCTGAGGCCGGGTGCGAATCGGTTGAGTTCGTAATCGCTGATCAACTGGACGACGGGGCCCCAGCTTTCGCCATGGTCGCGCGAGACCATCAGGGCCGACATTCCGAAGTAATCCGGGCCGCTCGCCGTTTCGCGCGGCTCGCAACCGGCGAGAAACGTTCCGTCCTTCATGACGTCGGCAATGGCATCGGGACAACGCGTCAGCTTGCCGGAGAGAATCGGCTGCTCCCTTACGGCAAACGTTTGCCCCCCGTCATGGCTCACTGCAAGCCAGTTGATCGTGGAGTTCGCGACGCCGTGATGGACCGAGTTGCCGGTCGTGTGCTTTCCGTCGATCACGTGTAGATTCCCCATCGCGACGGCGATCACGTGCCTCGGATCCGACGGATCGACGGCGACCATCGGCTCGCCGGCGCCACGGAGGGAGTTGCCAAAGAGCAGGAACTCCTCGGCCTTCGGCAGCGGGAGCGGTTCCGCCGACCCGCCAGGGCCTCGTTGGGCCAAGAGGGCCGCTGTCGCCAACACGATGGAACCCACCATCAGCGCAAGGGTCGCTTGACGGACGAGTCGTTTCATGGCGCCTCCTTGAGGGCAGCAAGCTTCTCCAACGACATGCGATCTTCCCCTGGACGCTGCCAAAGCGTGCCGAAAGAGTACGGCACCTCCACGGGTAGCGGTGGCCCCCGCCATTCAAGGCCCTGGCCACGCCGCGTTGTGACGTCCAGTTCTCACAGCAGGGCGTTCTTACGGAGTCAGGCGGCCAGCGGGTCAGTCTAAGTCGGCCAGGCCGAAGCGCGCCGCAGTTAACGGTACCGTCACGGTTACAGTCCGACAGGTGGCGCGACGCGCTGCGGCGCACATTTCCATGCGAGCCTGCCGTGAGTAGAGGGCTGAGTTGAGACCCCTCTCTTCTCGGCCAGTGGCGCGATACCGTAGCAGTACCGTTAAACACTTTGAATTCAGTGAAGTCGGCGCTACCTTGCCGGCATTAAAAGTTCGTTACCCTGCTGAAGCGGTTCGTCGCCAGCGACTCCGGTTTCCCGTGACTTCGCGCGTCTAGAGAGGGCCGCGCAGTTTTGCGCCGAGAAGTTCGAAGAACACTATTCGATCAGCGGAAGGCCAGGAAGGTCGACGGAATAATATCAACCATCGCATGGGTGAGGCACAATCATGAAGTGGACACACTCTCGGCGCATCGCGAGTACGGCGCCTGAAGACCTGGGCGGGCACGTCAAGCCGTTGATCAGCACCGGTGTCGCCGTCGCGCTCTTCGTACTGACGATGGCGGCTTCCGCATCGGCACAGGCCACGGGCGGCTTGACGGGTTCCGTGGTGGACACCCAGGGAGGAGCGATTCCTGGAGCCACCGTTGTCCTCTCCAGCGAGACGAAAGGTACCACGCTCGGCACAACTGTCACCAGTGGGGCGGGGGTGTTCGTGTTCCCGAACCTCCCCCCGGACAGGTATACGGTGACGGTCGAGATACCGTCGTTCAAGAAGCTGCAGAAGTCGGGCTTCGACATCAGCTCCGGGCCGGTCACGAGCATTGGCAAGCTGACCATCGAGATCGGCGGAGCCGCAGAGACCGTCATCGTGAAAGGCGAGGTCTCGCTGGTTCAGGCCGTGAGCGGTGAAAAGTCGTTTACGGTGACCAACCAGCAGATGGCGTCCCTTCCAATCCTGGGCCGCGACTTTGGCGCGCTGCTCCAGCTGACGCCTGGCGTCCAGGTATCAACCGATACGTTGACCACGGTGCAGGTCCTGGGTGGCGCGGGCCAAACGACCTTCATGGTTGACGGGGCGGTCAACATGGACCCGGGCATCAATCGCCAGTCGATGAAAGTCAGCGTCGACTCGGTGAGTGAAGTCAAGGCCGTCACGTCCAGCTATCAGGCGGAGTACGGCCGGTCCGCCGGAATGCAGGTAAACGTCGTCACCAAGAGCGGGACCAACGACTTGCGCGGCGGGTTGTATTACGTGGCACGGAACTCCGATTGGAACTCCAACAGCAAGACCAACATCCTCAATGGTGACCCGAAGCCGCTGAGTAATGAGAAGGATTATGGCGGGTCGCTCGGCGGCCCGGTCGGCAAACCCGGCCACAACAACAAGCTGTTCTTCTTCTTCAACCTGGAGTTCAACCCGCGGACTAGGGCCGGCTCGGTCGTCAGCTATCGCATGCCCACGCTGCTGGAGCGGCAAGGCGACTTTTCCCAGACCTTGGACAACAACGGCAACCTGTATCCGTACATCAAGGACCCGCTCATCTCGGGCACCTGCTCTGCCGCGAACACCACGGCCTGCTTCAAGGACGGCGGCGTGCTGGGCAAGATCCCGGCGAACCGGCTCTACCAGACGGGTCTGAATATCCTGAAGTGGTATCCGGAACCGAACCTGCCGACGGTCGCGGGCGTGGCGTACAACTATCAAACCCTGACGCCCAAAGTCGATGCGAACGGCTACGCGCCCGTCTTGAAGCTCGACTACCAGGCGTTAAGTAATCTGCGCGCCTCGGCCCGGGTCGCGATCTATCAGCAGCCGACCAGGGACTTCCCGCAGAACATCCCCGGCTTCACCGACATCACGGTAAACAACATTGGCATCTACGGGCAGATGTACAACGTCAACTGGAGCGTCAATTCGACGACCTACGTCGAGGTCAACTACAGCCGGAACAGCCACGCCCAGTCGGGCTGCTCGGTTCCAGGGGGTTCGCCGACCTTCTGCGGCTCGCAGGGCGGGCTTGCGACCAGTCCGAAATCCAACCGCAACGATAACGGCATGGGAGACCTTCCGTATATATTTCCCGACGCCTTCAACATCGACCCATCGTACTGGGCGTATCAAGTCCTCAACTCTGTCGACGTGCCGTGGTGGGACGGCACAACTGCCCACATGGTGCCCTCGTTTGCGTGGGGCAGCCGCGTCACCAATGCGCCGCCGAACATCGCGTGGGCGCAGTTCATCCAGACCCAGATCACCAACGGCGCCAACGCGAGCGTGACCAAGGTCAAAGGGCGCCACACGATGAAGGCCGGTTTCAGTTTCATCCAGAGCGTGCAGACGGATGGCCGGTCGAGTATGCAAGGGACCTACACGTTCGGTAACGACACCCTCAATCCGCTCGACAGCCAATTCGGCTTTTCCAACGCGGCGCTGGGCGTCTTCAGCAATATCACCCAGACGTCGCGATGGACTGAAGGCGCGAACAACTCGAGGACCATGGAGGGGTACCTCCAGGACAACTGGAAGATCAAGCCGAACCTGACGCTCGACTTCGGCATGCGGTTCAGCAACTACCGGGCCGTCTTCGATGAGCGCGGCCAGGGCTCGAACTTCCTGCCCAACACGTATGACGCCTCCAAGGCACCGGCCCTCTATCAGTATGGGTGCGCCAACGGCGTGTACCCGTGCTCAGGTACGAACCGTGTGGCCATCAACCCGCTCACCGGCCAGCAGGTCGGCACGAGCGCCCAGGCGAGCGTCATCGTCGGCACCCTCGTGCCGAATACTGGCAACGCCCTGAACGGCCTGCACATTCCGGGAACCGACATCGCGAAGACGTACTACAAGTTCCCCTCGCTCGTCCTCGGACCGCGGTGGGGCGTGGCGTGGGACGTCACCGGACAGCAGAAGTTCGTGGTGCGAGGCGGCGGAGGAATCTTCTACGATCGGACGCAGACCCAGGAGTCCTATACCGTTGTCAACAACCCTCCCACCTCGCAGACGGTCACGGTGCGCTACGGCTATTTGCAGGACTTGAGCGCCACCGGCCTGGCCACCGTCTCGCCTTCCGCCCTGCGAACCTTCGAATACACGCCGAAGGTCCCGACGGCGCTGCAGTGGAACGGCGGCGTGCAGATGGTGTTGCCATGGGCCATGACGCTGGACGCGTCGTACACCGGCTCGTACGCGTGGAACAAGTGGACCTCGTCGCAGAACATCAACAGCATCGACATTGGGGCGGGGTTCGATCCGGCCCTCCAGGATCCGTCGTCAACGACCACAGGCGTCGCGGGCTCGCTGGTCAGCACGAATCCCAACCAGGTCCGTTTCTACAAGGGGTACGGGGCGATTACGCAAATCACATTCAACCAGTGGGAGAAGTTTCACTCGATCCAGATCTCGCTGCAAAGGCGCATGAGGAACCACCTGGCGTTCGGATTCGTCGACACCATCCAGCTCTACGACCGGGCCAAGATCAGCGATCGCTTTCAGCATGACTACGCGAACCGGACGGTCACCGATCGCACCGACCAGGCTCAGGCGCAAGCGCTCCTCGGGAACCAGAACCCATCAACCCACCAGATGAAGGTGAACTTCATCTACGAGTTGCCGCGCATGAAGACGGGTGGGTCTCTCGGGCAGAAGATCCTGGGGGGCTTCGTCAACGACTGGCAAGTGTCGGGCATCTGGACCGGGATCACCGCAACGCCCTACACCATCACCCCCAACTACACCAGCGGTGGCGGCAATCTCAATCTGACGGGATCGCCCGACTTCGCGGCGCGCGTGCTCGTCATCGGCGACCCCGGCCAGGGCTGCAGTTCGGACCCCCTCCGGCAGTTCAACGCGGCCGCATTCCAGGGTCCGGCTGTCGGCAGCGTCGGTCTGGAATCCGGGAACAACTACGTGTACGGATGCTTCCAGCAGAGTCTGGACCTGTCGATCAACAAGACGATTTCGCTGGGTGGGCGCAGGAACGTCCAGCTTCGTCTCGATATCTTCAACGCCCCCAACTTTGGCAACATCACCGGCCGCAACACGACGATGAACCTGAACAGCCCGAGTACTCCGACAACGATCACGAACCTGCCGTTCGATGCGAGTGGCAACGTTATCGACTCGAAGTCCAAGCCGCGCGGAGCAGGGTTCGGCGTGGCGACTGGCTATCAGACAGCGCGGTCGATGCAGTTCACGGCGCGATTCAGCTTCTGACGCCAGTGGTCGGGGCGGCTCCAGGAAGCCCTGACTTGGTGTCTTGACGAGAGTGGAATTGCCTTCTTGGTGAGGAGACTTCTATGGCAGGGAAAAAGGTCAGTCGTCGTGGTTTCATCAGGACAGCCGGCACGCTGGCCGCGACAACGGCCGCGGTCTACAGTTGGGAAGAGCATTCGCTGCTGGCCTTTCAGCAGGGCGGGCAGCCGCCGCCCGGTCGGGGGCAGGGCGGGCGTGGCCAGGCGCAGCCGACGCCGGTGGTCGCGGGGCCGATTCCGACGGGCA